>DAOSLL010000007.1:4844-20092 GCA_035368905.1 Rhodoferax sp. | reverse complement strand
CAAGTACTGTGTTTTGAGCTGACGTACTGAAAAAATCGGATTCCGAAAAATTCCGGTTGTAGCCGTTCGTGTGCTTTGCTTGAACAATCGTTGTTCCAGCCCAAGGCGATGCTCTGCTCGGATGAAGTTCGGCTGTGCCAACGAATTTGGCATCGCGTCCACCATCTGGCCCCTTTGCGAAACCATGCACTGAAACGCCGAGCAGCCTTTGACATAAAAAAACAACCAATGTCTCAAACTGTCCGTCGCTCAAATCTTCGTAGGCGTACTTCATTAAGCACTCGAAATCAGCTGCATTTCACCTGGGCGAAGCATGCAGTCACCATGATTCCTGTGGCGTTTGAATGTCACCGAAGGTCGCAATCATTGACATTTGGCCGTAAATATTTTGCATGATGATCTCCGATTTAGTCAACAACTCGCCAGAGAATTCAAACCCTTGATTATGCCTGTACGTGCGTCTAGCTTGGCGGTTTAAGGATGAAATCTGGAGCGAATCACTGAAGTTGATAGCTTTCAGTACGACTGGATAAACCGATGAAAAATGCGTTCAAAGTGAACCTGGAGACGTGATACATTGCGTTCGGGTTTAAAGCCCCTCCGTTTCTCCTCCCTGAACGGGGCCCGCAAGGGTTCAACCCAGCCTAATCCGCTGGGTTTTTTCTTGGCGTGTCGCCAAACGCCGGTGATGCGCAATCGTCTGTGGCTAGACAAAAATGCTGCAAATTCAAGGCTGCCAACGCATGCCAGTCATGTTGGCATCTGCCCACCAACTTACCCAAATTTTTGACCGTTCTGTTCAGGGGTAAGATGTTGCCGAAATTAGCCAATTTTGACAACAGGGACAGTTTTTGCAATGACGAAACCCGCATCAGACATCATGACGATTACTGAAGTCGCCGCGTACCTCAAGGTGGCGGAGCGAACTCTTTACCGTCTGGCGGCTGCCAAAAAGATTCCAGCGTTCAAGGTCGGCGGGACATGGCGGTTTTCGCGCGCAGACATTGACAACTGGATCAAACGCCAAACGATGGAATCGCACGACACCATTTGAGAAAATGAAAACACGGCCAAACGCCAAATCACTAATAGGGAGAAGTAACAATGCTTGGACTGACACTACGTGAAGAATTTCGGGGTAAACGCCTCAAAGGGACAGCCATTGAGCTCTCCAACGATACAAACACTGGTGCGACTCAAATCGCAGCCAAGGAGTTTTTGGATATCACGTACCCGACCCACGACCTGCTGAAGGGGATCGAGGCGGTTAGCCCGAACCAAGGGCGTCCTGTGGTCGTGATTGGTGAGCGGGGCCTCGGCAAGTCTCACTTGATGGCCGCTCTGTACCACGCAGTCAACGATGCAGCCTCGACAGGGGCGTGGCTGAACTCGTGGGCCACCACCTTGGGTGACCCGCAGATCAGCAAGATCGGGCTGCGCAGCGGAATGACAGTGATCGGCGAGAGTCTTCACCGGCAGCGCTACAAGTTCCTATGGGACTTGCTGTTCGAGCGCCATCCCCACGGCACTTACATTAAGGGCAAGTGGGAGGGCATGGGCGCGGCAAAAACTGACATCCCGTCAGACAAGCTGATCCTCGAGCTGTTGCAGCACACGCCGACGATGCTGCTGCTGGACGAATTCCAGACTTGGTACGACGGCCTGACTAACACCAAGCAGTACCCCTGGAAGAACTGGGCGTTCAACTTCATCCAGATCCTGTCCGAGATCGCCAAGGAGCATCCGGAATTGCTGGTGCTCGTGATTTCGGTTCGCAACGGTGGAAGCGACGCCTATCAACAAGTGCATCGCGTCAATCCGGTCGCCATCGACTTCATGGCGGGCGGCAACCCCGAACGAGTACAGCAAGATAGACGCCGGATGCTGCTACACCGGCTGTTCACCAACCGGCTGCAGATCACCAAGCCCCAGATCGCCTCGCTCATTGAATCTCACGTGGCCGAGAGCTTGCGCTTGATGGAGGTACCCACCGCTGAGCACGAGCGCAAGCGCAAGGAATTCTTGGTCTCTTGGCCGTTTGCCCCGCACCTGCTGCGCCTGCTTGAAGAGCAGGTACTGATTGCGACCGACGCGCAGGAAACGCGCGACATGATTCGCATCCTGGCCAATCTCTACAAGAGTCGTGGTGAGGTGGCACCAGTGCTCACGGCTGCGGACTTCCGTCTTGATGACGATGCCTCGGGCATCGGCGCGCTGCTCGACTCCGTCTCCAACGAGCACCACCGCACCCTGCGCGCGAAGGCCCAACAGAACATCATTTCGGTCACCGAGGCGGTGTCCGACCACGCCAACCTTGCCCCGCACCTCCAGGAGATCGTGGGCGCTTTGTGGCTGCGATCCATTGCTGTCGGTAACTTGGCTGGTGCCGAACCGGCAACGCTGCAGGTCGACATCACGCGCAACAAAGCCATCGACGACAACGCGTTCCAGGTCGAGCTGGCGACCATCGTCGAGAACAGTTTCAACATCCACCAAGATGGCGCCCGGCTGGTCTTCAAGGAAGAAGAAAACCCGCGTGCCAAGCTGATGGCTTGTGCTCGTAACGACAAGCTGTTCACCGACGGTTCCGACCAAGCCCAGCTTGCCAAGCAGGTTCGCTACGTGATCGGTGGCACCGACGAGGTCGCCAAGACGTTCCGTGTGATCGCGCTGCCGAAAGCTTGGCAGACTGATCCTTGGGTCACGCTGGATGAAGCCGAGCAGCCGGAACGCTGGGACGACCGCCTACCCGTTCTGGTGCTGCCAGAGGAACCAGACAACATCGACCAGCGCCTGGGCCGCTGGATCAAAGATCACTTGCAGAAGCGTCGTAACACCATCCGCTTCCTGCTGCCGCGGTCCGGCTCCACCAATGCCTTCCAGGATCGCGACCTGCTGATCCTCGCGCGTGCCGAGATGAAGGCACAGGAATGGAGCGGCCAGAACCCAGAGTACAAGAAGCTGCACACCGAATACCAAGGTGCGCTGCGCGACATCCTGAAAAAGCGCTTCGACCGTTTTGCGGTGCTGCATCGCTGGAATTTCGCTGATCCGAACCAGTGCGTATTCAGCGTCGAGAGCCTGAAGAAGCAAGGGGCTCAGATCCCCGAAGGCATCGAGGAGGCGCTGATCAACGACCTGTTCGTACCAGAGGACTTTGAAGCCCTTGTGCTCGAAGCTGCTGCCGACAACTCAGCCGTTGGCAAGCTGCTGCGCGAGCTGCAAGAGCCTCGTCCTGCTGGCCAAGACTGCATCCCTTGGCTTGGCGAAACCGCAATGAAGGAACGCATCCTGCGCCTGTGTGCGCGGGGCAAGATCGCCATCAACTTGCGCGGCCTTGAATACTTGCAGACCCAGCCCGGCGAGGATGAAGATTCGGCTTGGAAGCGCTTGCGCCCCAAGCTGTCGTACACCGGCCGCCAGCTCGATGAAGTGTTCCTGATGGAACCCTCGGCGGTGCCGACCACGGGTGGCACAACGCCCCCCGCGCCTCAGCCGCCAACTGGCGGCGGCGAAGGCGGCGGCCTTTGGGGTGGCGGCACAACGCCACCGCCGCCCCCACCGGGCGGTGAAACGACATCGGGAGGAGGCACGCCGCCGCCGGGCGGCGGAATCTTCGGCGGAGGCTCCAGCACTGGTGGCAAGCCCCGCATTCCGCTGAGCAATCCTGCGACCTCTCCCTTGAATCTGATCGGCAAGCTCGAGGGTTGGGGCATTGGCCCGGCCACCCCCGTCGCCGAAGTCTCGATCAAGTTGTCGGCAGCGACCGGGGCGCAACTCAAGGAACTGCTCAAGAAGCTGCCTGACGGTATGACCTTTGAGCTCAGCCTTGAGAAAGAGGACAAGTGATGGCACTCGACGTCGGGGTATTGAACAGCCTGACTAAAGGCTCTGCCGAGGACGCGTGGCGCGTCATCATCAACAACGCCGTCGAGATTGCGTCCAAGCCACTGGCTCCAGGCAATGCAGCCAGCGAGGTCATCAAGCGCGACCGCGAAATCGGCACACTTGACCACTTCCTGTCCTCCACCGGCTGGGATTTGTGGCAAACCTTCGGCCAACCTGAAATAAGCGGCGTCGAGCGCACGTCGGATCGACTGGCCCGCTGGTGGACCGAGCCCTACAGCGCCAAGGCGGTGCTGATGCTGGATGGCTTGTCCCTGCGTGAACTGCCTTGGCTGCTACAAGGTGCCAAGGAGCGCGGCTTCACGCTGCACGAGGTATCCGCCAACGCATCCGAACTGCCCGGTGAAACCAACCAGTTCGCGCAGGCGTTGGGCTTCGGCAGCCGCAGCCAGCTTCAGAACAACGGCGGCGGTCTTGCCCATAAGCTACAACCGGCGCAGACTGAGTGTGTCGATATGCCGTGGAAGGATTGCGAGGGCCTGATCAACGGCACGCCCGGCGCAAAAAATTGGGTGTTCTGGCACCACTGGCCCGACAGCAAGGTTCACGACGGATCAGGCGCGGGCCAGGGCCTCGACACGCTAACCCGCGACGCAGCCGATCAACTCAGCAGCGATGACTTCTGGTCTTTCGTCGAGCGCTTGGCCACCGGGCGACGTCTGGTCATCACCTCCGACCACGGCTACGCCGCCACAGGCTACTTCCCGGACGCGGATGGCGAGGTTGGCCAGTTCCTCAAGAAGACCTTCGCCAGCGGGCGCAGCGCCAAGGGCACCGGTCTCACACAAGAAGATTGTGGCCCCTTCGTGCCGCCCGTGGCACTCCAGATCAACAGCCCGCACGGCGCTCACCTCCTGGCCGTCGGCCGCTGGAAGTGGAAGAGCCAAGGCGGCTACCCGACGTTGACGCACGGCGGCCTCTCATTGCTCGAGGTGCTGTCGCCCTTCATCGAGCTCACGAAATAAGGAAATCGCTGAATGGCAACCAAAAAAGAACAGATGGCGCAAGAAGTCGCCAAGGCCGTCGGCGCTGGCAAGACGGTCGCGCTTGAAACTGTCGACTTCAACGATCCGAACCGCCCGAAGACCTGCTTAGAGGTGGATTTCCCGATTCTGTCGGTCAACCAGGTGGCCACTATAGAAGCGGCATCAGGAGCGGCGAAAAAACCCATCTATCAGATGTCAAAATACTGGGCAAGGCGGCAATCTAGCGTCTTCCGGTCAATGTTGATTGCGGCTGCAACCAAGGCCCCAGATGACAAATCGCACGCGGCCAAATTGGTCTGGGACAACTACTACGCCAACCACCAGAAGAAAGGTGCGTTCAAGCATTTGAAGGTGGCCGACATCTTCATGGGCGGCGGCACCACGCTGGTGGAAGGCTCACGTCTCGGCATGCAGATGGTTGGTAACGACCTTAACCCAGTTGCATGGTTCGTGGTCAAGCAAGAGCTGGCCAATGTCGAACAGGAAGAGGTCCAGAGTCTGCTTGCTGACATTGAGGCCGAGGTCAAACCGCAGATCATGCCGTACTATTACTGCGACGGGCCGGAAGGTGAGACTGGCACATGGACGCACCTACCGACCAAGCTGGTAAAGCCTGCCGATTTCGATCCCTTGACCATTCCTCGCGAGCAGCGAAAGGACTATCGCTACGACGGCCCGGAAGTCATTTATACCTTCTGGGCAAAGCACGGCCCTTGTCAGGTAACGGGCTGTGGTCATCGTACCCCGATCATGACTAGCCCAGTAGTCGCGGTGAAGTCGATCAGCGTCAAGCACTGGGAGCACACCTGCGGAAATTGCGGTGGCGAGTTTCACGTTGAGGAAGACGCTGCGCGCTTGGCCCCTGATGCGCCGCTGTATGTGGTGCCATCTGAGCCCCCTTTCTCCGTGCTTGATCGGAGGAGAGGCGTTACTTGCCCTCACTGCGGGCATACGGCGATGCTCAACCTCGGTAAAGGGAAGAATAAGAAGGTTGAATTGAGCCTGCTGGTGCATCCGCAATGGCTGGCTGGCTCGCCCAGACAGGATGCGAATGGCCAGACCTGCGGTGGATCGGCGCAGGATGATTTAGCCGCGACTGCTCGGTGGAACAAGGCGCGTGCATCTACGAGTCGCCTACTGGAAGTGCGCGGCACGCTGCCGGAAGAGGTGACGTGCCCTGAGACGAAAGTCAGTTTCGCGCCGGAAACTGGCACGGTGCCGAGGAAATCACATTACGCATGTGCCGCATGCGGTACTGTGCAGGATGTGTTAACCACAATAAAGGCAACGGGAAAGACTGGGCCGATGGCCGGGTATGCGGTGCAAGGTTATTCGCCCAAGCGAGGTGCAGCAGGCAAACCTAATAGTGGTCGCTTTTTTACGGGTTTCGCGACGTTACAAGCGCGGCAGTACGACACAGCGTTTAGTGAGTGGATGGCGCGTAAGGACGATGATCTCAAAGATTACTGGCCACGGTCAGAACTTCCTTACGGTTTCATGACCCATCATCTGCAAGGTGGTGTGCCCAACCACGGCATCACTCACTGGTGGACGATGTTCAATCCGCGCCAGTTACTAGTCCATGCTCAGCTACTAAAAGCTATTTGTGAGATCGGTGACCACGCATGGAGTGTGCGGGAGTATGTGCTGTGTGCATTTCAGCAGTATCTTCGCTGCAACAATGGCTTGAGCATTTGGCATATGAAGAATAACCAAATATCTGCCGCCCTTAGTAATAACAATTTCCACCCAAAATCTACAAGTTTGGAGCCAAGTGTTTTTAATCAGACTGGCGATGGCAATTGGAAGTCTGCCATTGGTGGGTTAATAGATGCATTGAACTGGGCAGCTGATCCATGGGAGCTTGTTAGTGCGGAAGGATTGGCTAGAAATCATGCTGAGTTATCCAGTGACATTTCCGGCAAGAGCGAAAAGGTATTTCCGGGCGACAAAATGCAGGCGCCAGAGATATCTTGTGGGTCATCGACAGACCTTGCTCCGTATACCGATGCAAGTTTCGATTTGGTTATCACTGATCCGCCTTTTGGCGGCTTGCTTCACTATTCCGAACTAGCCGACTTTTTCTACGTCTGGCTCCGCCTAGTGCTCAAAGGAAAGTACCCTGCAATCTTTGGGGCGGAGTACACGCCCAAATCGCTGGAGGCCGTGGCCAACCGCGCCCGAGAGCCAGAAGATCCAGATGGCTTCTACCAGCGCCTGCTCACCCAATGCTGGCGCGAGGCACATCGTGTCTTGAAGCCCGGCGGCATTCTCGCATTCACCTTCCACCACAGCGAGGACGAGCCATGGGTCGCGGTGCTAGAGTCTCTCTTCGACGCGGGCTACTACCTCGAAGCGACATATCCCATCCGCTCCGACGAAACCAAAGGCGAAGGCGAATTCGGCTCGAAGACCATCGAGTACGACATCATCCACGTCTGCCGCAAGCGCACCGAAGAACCCAAACCTGTGAGTTGGGGCCGGATGCGCCGCGAGGTGATGGCTGACGTGCGCCAACTGCAGGGTATGTTGGAAAACCACGCAAAGGAAGGCCTGCCTGCCGCCGACATTCAGGTGATCCGGCGTGGTAAGGCGCTGGAGTACTTCTCGCGCCACTATGGCAAGGTCTTTGTGGACGAGGGGCGAGCAATCACTGTCAAAGAAGCGTTGATCGGTATCAACCAGCTAATCGATGAGGACGCGGACAAGGGCAAGGAACCGCCGCCGGTCAATGCCGAGCCGATGACCCGCCAGTTCTTGCGCACCTTCGGCAATGCCACCGAAATGAAGCGTGACCAGCTCCAGAAATTTCTCAAGGGCTCGATCACCACGCCCGACGAGTTCGAGCAGCGTGGCTGGTGCTCAGAGAAAAGCAAGGTCGTCACGCGGGTGAACCCGCTGGACTTTGCCCGCGACTGGTCTGGCAAGCACAAGCGAAGACTGACGTCCGATTTGGATCAGGCGCTGGTACTTATCGGGGCCTGCTTCGATGGCAGTAGCATCAACGCCTCCGACACCTTGAAGAACGAGAATTTCAAGCCCCATGTGGCTCTCAAGCCCTTGCTGGAATGGCTGCACAAGAACGGCCCGGATCAAGCCAGCCGCAACGCGGCCTCACGCGCGGTCTCGATCTACAACGGCTGGGCGGCGACTCAGGCGGTCAAGCCGACGCAGGGTTCGCTGTTTGAGGAATACGAGCTATGAAGCAACTGCTCGACACAGTGTGGCAGCGGCGCGGCACGAGTTGGATTTGGGACGAAGAGGCCCGCAATCAAGTGTGCGCGGCCAGCGAAGTCTGGAGCCTGCGCCAGTTCTTGCAGGCGGCGGGCCATTGGCCCGACGACCTGCCGAGCAATGGCAACAACACGCTCGTCGTTGCCGGGTTGGAAG
This sequence comes from Rhodoferax sp., assembly GCA_035368905.1. Classification (GTDB taxonomy): domain Bacteria; phylum Pseudomonadota; class Gammaproteobacteria; order Burkholderiales; family Burkholderiaceae_C; genus Rhodoferax. The sequence goes on along the minus strand of DAOSLL010000007.1, from coordinate 11,810 downwards.
GTGGCCTGGATCTGCTGACGCCCGAGGACGCCGAGACGTGGCTCGGCGATGGGGTCAAGGATGCGATCCTGTCGTTTCAGTCCTACTACGAGGGTGAAGCGTCCTTGATCTTTTGGCTGCCATCAGGTCTCGGACGGATCAAGTTGCATCCCGCCACCGACTCGGTTGAGTGGCGCTGCGCTGCACCGCATAGCGACCGCCTGCTCGCGTTCGGCCGCATTCTGTGGGGCGAGGCCAACGAGTATCCGCAGGAGATCCTGCTCCGCGAAGGCAGCAAGCCTGCTGGCTTGTTCCATTTGCGGATCACCTGAGGTCGGCGCGTGGAAGTAGAGACTCAGCTCCAGCCCGGCGAACGGATCACCCATCACGAATTCGGCCAGGGCGTCGTTCTTGATCCGGCACGCGACGGCTACCTGCGCGCGTTCTTCGGCGTTGGTGAGCGCCGTGTGCCGGTTGCCTCGGTTCACCGCCAACTCTCTCGCACCGAACGCATCTTGCGTGCGGTCGATGGCAACGCCGACCGTGCACGCAAGGCGTGGCTGTCCTACGAGGCGCACGCACTGCCGGTGATGGAGAGCGCGTCGGCACTGACGTCCGCCAAGATCGATCTGCTCCCTCATCAGGTGGTGCTGACCCACCGCATCGCCACCGCGTCGCCCCGGCGATACCTGATCGCCGACGAGGTCGGGCTGGGTAAGACCATCGAGACGGCACTCATTCTTCGGGAGCTGGCCAGCCGGGGCGAACTGACCCGGGCGCTGATGGTGGTGCCTGCGGGTCTGGTGAACAACTGGCACCGCGAGCTGAACGAAGTGTTCAACCTCGACTTCGAGGTGTTCGGCTCCGAGGGCGACATCACTGACCGCAAGACTAACGCCTTCGCCAAGCACGACCGGCTGATCGCCAGCATCGACACCCTGAAGCGGCCGGCGCGTATCAAGCGCCTGCTGGATGCGCCGCGTTGGGATCTGGTGGTGTTCGACGAAGCGCATCACCTCACCGCATACCGCAACGGCGGCAAGGTCAGGAAGACTGAGAACTACAAGTTGGCTGAAGCGCTGAAAGACCATTCGCGCGACCTGATGCTGCTCTCGGCCACGCCTCACCAAGGCAACCACTTCCAGTTCTGGATGCTGGCACAACTGCTGAACCCTACGCTATTCGGCAGCCCCGAGGAAATGCTGGAACACCGGCACCGCCTGAACACGGTGATGTTCCGTCGCACAAAGGCGGACGCCTGTCAGCCGGACGGTTCGCCGTTGTTTGCACGACGCTGGGTGCATACCGAGTCCTTTCTGATGGGCCCGGAAGAGCGCCTCTTCTACGAGAAGCTGCGCGAGTACCTGGAGGATGGCTTCGACCTTGCGCGTCGCCAGGGCGGCCAGGGGCGTGCCCTCGGCTTCTTGATGGCCATCTTTCAGAAGATTGCTGCGTCGAGCTTTGCTGCCGTGCGGCGCACCATGAAACGCCGACTGCTGATGTTGACGCTGCACGAGGCATTCCTGCGCGACAAAGACCTCGACATCGAGGGGCGCGAGCGGCTGACCGATGAAGCCCGCGAGCTGATCCATGAAGAGTTCAACCTTGCACGCGACAGCATCGGCCGGAGCGAGGTGGACCGTGTGCTGGCCGACCTGAAGTATCGACTGGTCAAGAAGCTGGACGAGGAAGCGCTGGAGCTGGCCTCCGATCCTTATGGCAGCGAATATGGAGCCGCCCACGCTGAAGAAGCCGCATCGGCTGTCGTGGAGTTGCACCTGCCGGAAGAACGGCTGCGCATTGGAGATCTGCTCAAGGTCTTCCCGCAGCAGCGCGAGACAAAGGCGCAGAAGCTGCTCGACGGCTTGGGCATCCTGTGGCGGCAAAACCCGAACGAGAAGATCGTTGTGTTTGCCACCTACCTCGGCACCGTTGACTTGATTGCGAGGGAGATCGACCAGACCTTCCCTGGCCAGGGCGTGGCTGTGCTGCGTGGTGGTGATCACGGTGCCAAGGTTGCAGCGGAGCGCCGCTTCCGCCAGAAGGATGGCCCGCGCGTGCTGGTTTGTACGGCTGCTGGTCGTGAAGGCATCAACCTGCAGTTCGCGCGCATCCTGTTCAATTTCGATTTGCCGTGGAACCCGATGGACGTGGAGCAGCGAATCGGTCGCATCCACCGCTACGGACAGAACCACACGGCACAGGTCTACAACCTTGTGCTGTCCGACACCATCGAAGGCCGCATCTTCCTAATGCTGGACGAGAAGCTGGTCGAGATCGCCAAGACGGTCGGCAAGGTCGATGATCAAGGCAACGTCGCCGAAGACCTGCGGGCACAGATTCTTGGCCAACTTTCCGAGCGGCTCAACTACGACCGCCTGTACCAAGAGGCGCTATCAGACCCCGAGCTCAAGCGGACAAAGGTGGAGTTGGAAGCTGCCCTGTCGAATTCGCGCGAAGCGCGGCAGGTAGTGTTTGACCTGTTCCAAGACCTCGAAGGCTTCAGTCTCGACGACTACAAGCCCTTTTCTGATGTGTCGTCCAGCCTGAATCGATTGGTGCGATTCATGTCGGCAGCGGTGGCAGATCGCCAGCAGCGGCTCGTCAAAGTGGACGACGAGACCTATGACCTTGTGACCGTCGATGGTGCGCGCAAGGCCGGATTTACGTTGAATCGAGAGACGGCCACGAGTAACGACAACGTGGAGCTGATGGGACTGGATCACCCACTGGTGCAGGAAGAGCTTGGCCGCTGGCGCATCGTGCCGCCGGAAGATCTTGGAATTGCCGTTGCGGCCGACGTCGACGACCCAGTACTGCTGTCATTTTGGATGGTCGAGACCTCCGGCAAGAACGGCGAGCGCCGCGTGGTGGTTCAGCCGATTGCGGTCAAGCAAGACGGAGCGCGGGTGCCTGCGTTGGAGCGGCAATGTGAACGCTACCTGCAGGCCCCGACAGCCACGCCGAGATTCACTCCGGACCAGCGGATCAATCTCTTTTCGCAGGTAGTTGAGCCAACGCTGCAGCGCGAGCTCAAGCACAAGGGCGCGGCCAATGGCGACGGCAGCTATTCGGCCGAGTTAATTGGCTATGTCGAGATCGTTGGTCAGGGGGCGTGATGCTGGACGAATACTCAATTGAGCAGCGCGCAACGCAAATCTTCGATTCGCGTACTAAGGAATACTTCGCCGAGGTATTGAGCTGCTACGCGGCAGGCAACTACCGGTCATCGGTAGTGATGCTTTGGTCGGTCGCGGTTTGCGACCTGCTCTTCAAGCTGCAGAACCTCGTCGATCTATACGGCGACACCAAAGCCAAGGACATCCTTGCGGAAATCGGCAAGCTGCAGCAGGACAACGAACGATCTCCGATTTGGGAGACGAAGCTCGTCGAATCCGTCGCCGAGCAGACGCAGCTTCTTGACATCGCCGAGCGGGAAAACCTGCTGCATCTGCAGCGTCAGCGTCATCTCGCCGCTCACCCGGTGGTCAACGCGAACTTCCAACTACATCGGCCCAACCGCGAGACAGTACGCGCCTTGATCCGTAACACTCTCGATGGGGTGCTGACCAAAGCCCCGATCTTGTCCAAGCAGATCGTCAAGGAGCTCGTCGGTGATCTCGAACAGGCAGCCGGCATTCTGATTGATGACAAGAGGTTGAAGGCGTACCTGGAGAGCAAGTACTACAACCGGTTCAATCCCGAAGTGGAGAAGGCAGTCTTCAAGGCTCTCTGGAAGTTTGCATTTCGTCTGACTGACGAGCCGTGCGAGAAGAACCGTGCGATCAATTACAGCGCTTTGCGCTTGCTGTTCGGGAGAAATCCTGGCCAGTTCAAGACGCAGATCGAGGCAGAAAAGGATTACTTCAGCGCGATTTCAACCGGTGGTGCCCCGGTCGTCTGCTTGATAGATTTCCTGTCACGCGAACCACAGCTTTACGAACTATTGGCTGATCACGCCAAAGCAGCAATTCAGCACGCGGCCGAGAGCGATATTTCTGCCCATTGTCTGGCGTGGTTCACTGCCGCGAACCTGCAAGAACATGCAAAACGGCTTGGTGATTGGATTTCAGGCAAGGAGTGTCCTCAAATCGAGCGGATGACCTGGGATGCCATTGAAAAAATATCGGATTCGCCCGAATGGACCAAGATGGTGATTCGCCTTGCAAACAAGTACTACGTTGCCAGCGGGAGCTACAACGGTGCAGATCGGCGCTTCACAGAGGCTATCAAGCCCTTATTGAACAAGTATGAACTTGACGATTGCGTTGATCTTATTGAAGGAATTCAGTGCAACGATCAGACTTGGAGCCGTGGCCGTGCTGGTGATGATCACAGAGAGCTGCGAGATCGTGTTCTTGCACTCGATCCAAAGTTCGAATTCTCTGCATACAAGGTATTCACCCGATATTTGAACAACTAATAGTCCAGCAAACGCAGCTCCGCCTCGCGCCTGCTTACTAGCCCTGGGAGTACCTTACCGCCGCTATGCACCCATCGCCGAAACTTCTGAGCAATTTCTGACCAGTTTAGCTGGTTAATTCGTCGCCTTAGCGCTGATGTCTGGAGCAGCCCAGCCCCAAAGGTGAATATGAAGTCTGCGATGGCCACGAGTCGCTCGTTGGAATCGGTAGCCAGCACTGGGAAGTACCGAAGTGTGGCGGCAAGCGCAGACACCAAGTCTTGAGTCAAATAGACTTCGGCTTCAGTCTCGGTGATTAGCGGATGGTCTGGCTCGCACAGGTGCCTAAACCCGATGCGGTGATGCCCAACCGGGCAGACGTAGGGGGAATGTCCAGCTCAGGTTTGAATGACGGCGAATCGAAAATTATCAGCTTACGACTGGTCGTGGGTGGGGCGGTCGCTCAGTCAAACTTTCGCGCCAATCTCCAGCAAAGTCGTAGCTGGGTGCCAGAACCTGATCGCAATACCAGAACGTGGTGAAGGCAGCGACATTTGGTGCGAGATACCAGTGCGCCTGCCCGTCGGCATCCATCGCCCACCATCGGGCTGTCTTTGGGGCTTCTTTCCAATTGATCATCGTGCAAAACGGAGAGATGGCAAGGTTTGAATCTTATCCCGAAGTCGGTAGAGTTGATAAGCGAAACGTGCTGTCTAAATCAGCCGCAAAGCTTCTGCCTCGCGCCTTTTGACGAGTCCTGGAAGAACCTTCCCACCGCCATAGACCCAGCGGCGCAGTTCCTGACCAGCGCTTGCCCAATCAAGCTGGTTGATCCGCCGACGCAACGTCGATGTCTGAAGCCGACCCGCCCCTAGATTGAATGTGAAATCCACGATGGCTGCAAGCCGCGACTCAGACTCCGTTGCCAGTACAGGACAATACCGCAAAGTGGCGGTGAGCGCCGTCATCAGGTCTTGGGCCAAATAGACCTCGGCTTCAGCCTCGGTGATCGGTGGGTGCTTGGGGTCGCAAAGGTGGCCGTAGCCAACTGTCCAAAATCCTGCCGGGCAGATGTAAGGATGCGCCTGGCCCAAGGGATCGTTCTTGGGCACACGGTGAAACCCCTCGAATCGCTTCGCGAGCTCAATGGCCTGCGGCGGAACGCCAATCACACGAGTGTCCATGTGTCCCCCGCTTTGATCATTCCGACTGTTGACTTGCCAATGCCGAATGCGCGAGCGAGCTGACGATGGCTGCGAGAATCGCGCCGTATCTGCTGCGCGAGTGCTTCCGTCAATCGAGCCTTCGGATGCTCGACACCACGGGGCGGGTTGCCACGTCCCTTGCTACGCATATCTCGCAGGTTGTCGGCTTGTGTACCGAGGAAAAGGTGGGCGGGATTCACGCAACGTGGGTTGTCGCAGCGATGGCAGACCACGTTTCCATCAGGAATCGGACTGACAGTCAGCGCGTAACTCACGCGATGAGAAAGCTGAGGATGGCCGCGCTCATCACTGATCCGACCGTAGCCACCTTGCTTTTTGGATGCCAGCCACGGCCAGCATTCATCAGCACCCCGCACATCCACCTTTTCCCAGAATCGTTCTGCCAATGGTCGTGGTGCGCGACTCCATGACTTCAATGGATCGTTTTGCCGCCACATCACCGCAGCCCCTTCTCAATTGTGCGATTCAGAAACCAGTAGTTCAGGATGCCTGCAAGCAATGCCTGGTCTGCTTCCGTCCACGCGGCGAGCAGCGCGTCCCCGAACCCCATACCCGTTTGCACCGACCCAACGAAGGTGGACAGTTTCACACCGGCGTACATCAGCACGAAGAGGTAAGTCACCATCGGGCGAACTGTGGACGACAGTGCATCCACCCACTTCACACCAGATGGTCTGCCTTGACCCGAAACCGCTTCCTTGAACGCCTCCATCGCACCGGAGTTCCAAGCAGCGTCGGCACTTGCACCGATCTCTCCCATTCGACTGGCTCCACGAATTTTCTCGAACTCCAGCGCCTTGTCTTGCATCGCCAGTTCGTGACCACGTTCGCCCTTGCGGTCCAGCCATTTCAGAAGTTCTGGTGCCAGTCGAAACGCTCCACCCAACAATCCACCTAGCAGTGTTTCGATCATTGCCCACCCCCGAACAATTTGAGTTTGATCAGGGTGCCGGTCAGGATCGCCATTACCAGTCCGGTGACGATCATCTTGATGATGGTCAAACCGGCAGTCTTCTTGGCTTCATTGAAGGCATCGAGCAGATTTCGCAGTTCGCGAATGTCGTGAGCAGCGTCCTCGCCATCGAGTCCCACCCCATGCAGGGCGTGACGCGCACCTCTTTCGGCCGCACGCTCAAGCATCTGCTCAAAGTCTGCCTGCGGCATCGTGACCGTCTTGCGCCGTTCAATTGGTAAATCTTCCATTTTTCATGCTCCAAAAATGCGAAACCCGCCAGATGCGCGTGATGCACACCGAAGCGGGTAACGGGTTAAAAAAGGTTAAAAATTACTTTTCAGTCGGGATTAGATTTCTATGATTTCCAGACTCAGATTGGGTGCAACGGCTTCCAGAACGCCATC
>DAOSLL010000007.1:0-4744 GCA_035368905.1 Rhodoferax sp. | reverse complement strand
AGATTTCTATGATTTCCAGACTCAGATTGGGTGCAACGGCTTCCAGAACGCCATCGCGCACAAAGACGCGCGCACCGAAATCTGCGCTGCCTCTGGCCTTGACGGTGCCGCCACCGGGCAACTGAACCGTGACAACGCCTGTGCCTACTTTTGACACGGTGCCGACCTGTAACGGTGGGTCAGACAGCAGCTGCTTGAACTGCTCATAGACGTTATGCATAGGTCTGCACTCCCAAGGTTTGCCAGACCTCTGGAAACCCGGCCTGGACTTGGGTGGATCGCACCAGCCCAATGCGGTCAATACCGCCATCTCGATACTGGACGAGGGCACCGGGTTCAATGATTCCGGTCTCAAGCAGCACCGGCAGATTCAAACTGACCTCAATCTGCCGACCGGTGTTGCTCAACACTGCCAGACCACACTGGCGGGCAACTGCCGCCTCAGTGATCAGGGCATCCACCACCATCGGTGCCAATTGTTCTCCGGCGGTACCCGACCGAGTGACCTGCGCCAGCACTCCTGCCTCCTGGCCAGAGACGAACACCCGGTTGTAGGACGGTTTTTCCAACCAGCGCAGGGATTCCTTTTCCACGGCATCGACTGGCAGCACAAAGTTGGGGGTCGCTGTGGACCACTCCCAGGGTGGAACCGGATATTGGTGTCGGACGCGAATCGTTTGGTCTCTGGGGTGCGGCAGCAGATAGCCCCCAGCTGCCCCGGCAATGACACTCATGGCCTCGATCCACGTTCCTTGGTGCGAAAACACCCCGGCTGGCACATTCCAGTCGGTCAACCCCCAGTCCACATTCCAACCCATAGGCACACCGTTGATGGTCAACACGTCGTCCATCAACTGGCGTGCCGTGCGAGCCTGGGTGTTGGTAAACGTCATCACCGGCGCATAGGGTGCGGCCAGCACGGCATTCTTGCCACGACCAGTCAATCGAATGCTGGTCTGCCCAAAGCTGCGCTCGCGGCTGATGTTTTCAGCAAGGACTGCAAAAGTGGTTCCGTTCACATTGGCCAGCAGCTCCACCACTCCTGAACCGTTGGGCTCAATCAGGCTTCGCGCACTGTGCGGCAGCACGGCATCGAATCCCCAAGCCCAGGAAGACGCATCCAGCGACAGGGACAAACTGTTGACCGGCACGTTCACCCCGTTGGATGCCCGGCGCAGATTGACATCATTGATCACAAAGTACACCTTTCTGACCGCTATGGTCACAACGCCGATTGGCGGTTCCTCTGGAAATTCACACTGGCGGGCCCCAAACACCAGCATCGGTGCAGCCAATGGCGGACAGGCAAACAGCAAGGCTGTGCCCCAATACGTCGGGTCTACAGGCGGGGTCACCGGAATCAAATGCACACCGGGTCGCGGCACCCAAGCATCCTGAAAGGCCGACGTCAGGAACCGCCTGAGTGGGATGGCGGCACCAGCGTGACCGGAGTAACCCAGCGCCCGAGGAATCGCGCCAGCCCAAGAGTTCTCTATTCCTTCGCGCCTGTCATGCAACCCGTCTTCAAAACGGCCCACGGCGCGAACTGTTGGCGCACGCAGGCCTTCCTGGAAGGGACCCGTGCTCTGGACACGCCGGTCAGCCAGCCCGTCCGACCAATTGGCATGCAGGCGTGATCGCGTCGCGCATCCATCCTGAAACTGCGATCCAACCTCTCGGCTGGAACGAATGGCTTCAACATAACTCGGACTCACACCCTGGCGGATCGAGGCAGCGTTTTGCGCTTGCTCTTGCGCGCCAGCATTGGTTGCTTGGGCGTGCTGCTGTGGTTGGGTCAGGCCGGACTCATTGACCAGCGACACCTGCGACCAGGTCTGCACCTGCGCCACCATCGGCCGTTGCGTCTGGCTCTGGTACTTCACAGCGACCGTGCCGACCAGATCAGGCAATGCTGCTTGCCACGCCACCGGCACACCAATGACCAGTCGCAATTGTGTGACCAGCTCTGGCAGCGCACCTGAGACTTCGAGCAATGAGTCCGGGTGGGTGCTGGTGTCACTGTCACCGAACACCAACTGGGTCGGATGCACCCTGGGCGGCTGTGCAAACACCAGATCGGTGATTTTGGCGTTCGGGTCAGTCACACCCTCTCCAAACACCATCATCAGCGGCTGTTCAATCAGCGGTGTACCAGCAAAGACCAAGTTTTCTGGCACGACGCGTAACCTCACAAATCTAAGTCAATCAAGTCAAAGTGCATTGCCCCAATAGCGCCCGCGCACCGGCGTAAAGCACCGTGCCGCTGGTGCCCGAGAGTTTGAAATCTCCGGTACCAGCAGCGTCCGACACCGAACCGTCGGCCACCACTTCATCCCGCCCGTTAATCCAGCGTGCCCAAAGCGCAGTACCAGTCTCCAGAATCAGGTCACCTGATGGCTCTGACTGCTTGAGGGCCAGCACGCTGGCATTGATCTCACCGCACGGCTTGGCCAGCAGGATTTCCACCAGCAACCCACCGCCAGGATCGCCACCAGTCGATGGCTGGGTGGTTGCGTACAGTCGAATGCGGCTGTTTTGCGCGCCTGCATCCGCGAACGAAAGAGTCCCTGTCAGTCGCGCCAGCTTGTGCGCAGGAGAAATGGCCAGTGTCATGGGACAGTCTCCAGCATCACTTCAGGAACCACCCGATCCGCTACCACCGCCCGAAAAGCTTGGGTGTGGTCGTAGCTCACCACGGTGTAGGTGGTGTTCATGGCGACCCGGCCAAACGAATAGGCACCGGTCGCCGCTTCGCTCCATGTCTCACGGATAACGGCACGAGTGGCTTCCTCAATCAGCAGAACACGCCGCCGTACTGGTGTGGCTGGTGAGTTTTTGACGGTGCCGACCACCTGGCCGACACCACCAAAGTAAATGTCGTGTTGGCCCAAGATCGGCACCAGCGCTTTGTTGCGAACTCCCAGACCATCAAGTGCCTGCATTGGTGCGGTGTTGATGCGCCCTGTGTTGTCACCCAGACCTTGTGTTGCCAGATTGACGGTTGGGATAGTGTTGACCCGACTCAGGTCAGTGCCGTACCCATGAAAAACCACAGGTGGCCCCACTACGGCCAGCCGAACCTGAGCTTCCAGGTCTTGCAGATCGGCGAGGCTTGCAACCCCATCAAACATGCCCAGTGCCGACAAATTTGCGTACATGCCCCAGGATGATGGCCAATTGGAGCCAACACTGGAGAGCAAGCTCAGTGGCACGGAGAACTTCGCCCCCACCCAGGATCCGTTGCAGTAATACTGGTAGCCGCTTGCATCAAAAGCGATGGCGACGAACTTGACCGCTGCCCCTGTGGGCAGTCCGACAGAGTTTGCCGAACCTTCGCAGCGAATTTGTCCATGTGGGCTCAGTGTCGTGACATCCGTCTCAATCAGCAGCGCATGGTAGTTGCCAGACACCCCGTAATCAGAAAACAGCATCACCCGTGGATTGACGTGACTCACCAGCGCCATCAGCACGCCAGCAGTCGGACGAGTTACCCGTTGGTAACTCCAGCCAGCACCCACCCCTTTGACGCAGGTGATGGATTGAATGGGGTTGGTTCCCACCACCACCAGGCTGGCCGACTGGCCCGCCATGTCCGCATGGTTGCCACCACCCGTCAAATCGGTCAAAACCGCGTTCGACTGGAAGTGTGAGGAGTCATAAGCAATGATCGGGGTCAGCCCCGCAGCACTTATCCACCAGCTCATGGCCTACCACCATGGCCCGGTGATGTCATAGGCCAGTGTGGCGGTGTAGTTGCCACTGCTGACCCCATGAGCGACCTTGAGCAGCAAAAAGGTGCGCCCGGGGTAACCTGCCACGCCCGAGATGGTGTCGAGGTGGTTGAAACTGGGGCTGTCGTTATGCACCCAGAACATGCCCGGCATCCTGCCGCGCAAGTGGGAGCTTTCGCGCAGCAGGGTTGGGTGCAGGATCATGCTGTAGTCCGGCCCATTGGGCCAACTGATGCCCGTGCTGTAGCCCGAGGTGGTCTGGCCATTATTGGTGTTTAGGCTGGTAAACGAGGGATTGACGTTATTGCCAATTTGCAGATAGCTGCGCATCAGAATCTTGCCGGTTCCGTCCAGCGTTCGTGGAAAACGTGAACGCCAGTCGGAGGATTGATAACCTTCGCTGTCATAACTGCTGCTGGGTATGGACGCATAGTTATAGGCCTCCTGCGCGCAGAGCAAGGTGTTGAAACCGTCGGCACTGCGGTAACTCTCGAAGTCCGTGAAGCACTTGCCGCCCAGGCCGCCCGAACTCCAGGTGTCGTTGAAGATGTAGAAACCACGATCATCACCGACCAAAGTCCAGGGGCGATTGAAAACAGATGCGCCGTAATGATCGTAGGCATTGCCATCTGACCTGGCGTAGTACCACTTGTACCAACCGTCATATACACCGGCACCGGAACCGGTCGCGATTTCGTTTCGTGTGGGGTAAGCACTGTCAAATGGAGCCCGGGCACCGACGAAAGTGTCAATATCACTCATGCCTTGGGCCATGGTCACTTTGGCTTTTTTGGCGTAAGTGGTGGTGTAGGCCGGATCACAACCATCGTCCACCCGCAGGTAGGGACGATTGGACAGGACATTTTTGCTGCGGTAAGCGCGCTTGTTTGTGGCCGTAAAAGCGATCTCCCAGCCCAGGGGCGCCACCTTGGAGGTGATGCTCGCACCTGTAGCCGGACTCACAGGCGTGCCAGTGATGTCATAGGTGAAAGTGCTGGTCGTCACAGCAATCA
>DAOSLL010000006.1:0-20505 GCA_035368905.1 Rhodoferax sp. | reverse complement strand
TCTTGGGCGGTGCTACCAGCAGTGCGCGCTGGCCCTTGCCAATCGGCGAGATGATGTCGATGATGCGGCCAGTGATATTCTCTTCCCCCTTGATTTCACGCTCAAGCCGCATCTGCTCCTTGGGGAACAGCGGTGTCAGGTTTTCGAACATGACCTTGTGCTTGTTTTCTTCCGGGCCGCCGCCATTGACTTTTTCCAGCTTGTTAAGCGCAAAGTAGCGCTCACCATCTTTCGGGGTACGCACTTCGCCTTCGATCATGTCACCGGTGTGCAGGTTAAAGCGCCGCACCTGACTTGGGCTGATGTAAATGTCGTCAGTTGAGGCGGTGTAACTGGTGTCGGGACTACGCAAAAAGCCAAAACCATCGGGCAGTATCTCAAGCACACCATCAGCAAAAATCTGTTCACCCGCACGTGCGCGCTTTTTGATGATGGCAAACATCAATTCCTGTTTGCGCATACGCCCGGTGTTTTCGATCTCAAGATCTTCGGCTTGCTTGAGGACTTCTGACACGTGCAGTGCCTTGAGTTCGTTTAAGTGCATGGATGGAAGCGGTGGATAAAAAAACTGGAAAGCGGGGAGGATGTGAGGGCCGGACTTGCATGAATGAAGTCGCATGAGCCGCTGCCAAACGACTCTGGCTATTCCCTGATGGCGAGCTGGTGCTGGAGCGGGATTATGACAGTAAAACTCCCTGATGGGGCGTTATGTGCGAACGCCCAAGCTAACCTGGCCAAAGAATCGATCAAGCCAGTTGCTGGTCAATGAAAGTGATCAGTTGCGACTTGCTCATGGCACCTACCTTGGTGGCGGCCAACTGGCCATTCTTGAACAGCATCAATGTTGGAATGCCTCGAATGCCAAACTTCGCCGGAACATCGCGGTTGTCGTCCACATTCATCTTGGCAACCTGCAGTTTGCCTTGGTAGTCTGCAGATACTTCGTCAAGAATCGGTGCAATCATTTTGCAGGGACCACACCATTCAGCCCAATAGTCGACCAGTACTGGCAACTCGGACTTGAGGACATCGCCCTCGAAAGAAGCATCGGACACATGTTTAATCAGTTCACTGGCCATTTTTGATCCTGTTTGGTTTGTTGAATAGCGTCTAATACCGAAATTGTGACAGAAACTGGTTTGTAGAACAGCGCTGACGCGCAACACGCTGTTGCTGCATTAGTCGAAAAGGACTAATGTGGTCTGGCTGAATCGCTTGCCAGCTTGACCAGATGATTGAATGCATGATCCTTGAACCCTCAGTTGACAGCTTGTTTTCATCTGAAAGTCCTCATGAATTTTGACTTTTTCAGCTTCGATGGGGTTCGCCTTTTGGGTAGAAGCGCTACGCACCCGATTGAGCCACTGGTAACCCGCCTGGGGTCGTTACGCCGTCCGCGTCTGCCAGGACGACATGCGGGCAGTCGCTGTGCGTCGTCGTCGTGCCTACCCAGCCGCGCTGCCAACGGCCCACTCGGGCGCGTTCAACTGAATATAGGATGATGAAAAAAATAATTGTTGTGGGTGCTGGCCCTGCAGGTTTGATGGCTGCCGAGGTCCTTGCCAAGGCAGGAATGGTGGTTGACGTTCATGATGCCATGCCCAGCGTCGGGCGTAAGTTCTTGCTCGCAGGTAAAGGGGGACTTAACCTGACTCACTCCGAGCCTGAAAATGTGTTTGTTTCGCGCTACGGGGCGCGCCGCGAGCAGATGGAGACCACTTTTCAGGGCTTTCACCCTCAGGATGTACGTTCCTGGGCTTGCTCGCTCGGCATAGAGACCTGTGTCGGAAGTTCGGGCCGGGTGTTTCCAGCAGACATGAAGGCCGCACCGCTGCTGCGGGCCTGGCTGCACCGCCTGCGGCATCCGCAGGCCGGGCACGCCGTGCAGTTTCACATGCGAAACCGCTGGACGGGCTGGCACTCGCCTGCTGGTGCGCCAACCCGCCTTGACTTCGACACGCCGACAGGGCCGACACAGGTCGATGCCGATGCCGTGGTACTTGCGCTGGGCGGTGGCAGTTGGGCACGGCTTGGGTCTGACGGGGCGTGGGTGCCATGGCTGCGTTCCTCTGGTGTTGCGGTTTCGCCACTGTTGCCTGCCAACTGTGGTTTTGACCGTTTGGGTGGCTGGACCGATCACTTTGCCAACAGATTTGCCGGCCTGCCATTCAAGTCCGTGGCCATTGCCATGACCAGTCATCTGGGCGAGCCCTTTCACCGCAAAGGCGAGTTTGTCGTGACCGCCACCGGGGTGGAGGGAAGCCTGATTTACGCGGCATCGAAGTTGTTGCGCGACGATATCCTGGTGCAGGGTCAAGCCACTTTTTATCTGGACCTCTTGCCGGATCTGTCTGTGCAGCGTGTGTTGGCCGAGGTGTGTCATCCGCGTGGTTCGCGCTCGCTGTCGAGTCATTTGAAGAGCCGGCTCCACATCAGCGGCATCAAGATGGCGATCCTGCATGAACTGCTGTCGAAAGAGCAGTTGCACGATCCGGTTCGACTTGCGGCGGCCATCAAGGCGATTCCTGTCACCTTGAGTGCAACGCGACCTCTTGATGAGGCCATCAGCAGTGCCGGCGGCGTTGTCTTTGAAGCCATGGACGACAACCTGATGCTGACGGCTATGCCCGGTGTCTTTTGTGCCGGAGAAATGCTCGACTGGGAAGCACCAACAGGGGGTTACTTGATGACAGCTTGCTTGGCCACCGGTGTCCGCGCCGGTCAAGGCGTGCTGAAGTACCTTCAAAGAGCAGCCTGACGCAGGCAGGGGGTTTTGTAAAAACAATCAGTAAGCGGACTCAGTGCAATTTCCTGTTGCGCTGGCCTGGTGGCAAAGTTGAGCGGCCGCTCGTCACAGATGCCAACCAAAGCACAACGAGCTTGTTGGACTTATGGCGCATCGGCTGCAAACCGGCTTGAGCGGCTCATTTTGCACCGGCCATTTGACCCACAATTGGACTGTGGGCTGGCAAATCCGGCACAAACTGGCCTCGCTGGGGTCGATTTTCGCTATAGATGTCCGACTGGCTCCTGGGCCATCGGGGCACCGGCAGTACCTGTGAGCAGACCGGTGCGTCGCCGTGAATTCCATTGGCAATGTGGCAGAAAATCGGCGATTGACCTGGCGGCGGATCTGGATCACCCATGCAGCCATTTGGATTGACTGCTAACCAGATAGCACTATTGCCCGCTGCTTGGCTGTTCTTCAACGCAGCAAGATTCAAAGGCAGTTTTGGATTTTCCTCGACAAATTGGGCACGCTTGGTGAAGGCTTGATCTGCCCGTTGGACGCGGTCCTACCAACGCAGCGTCAGCTTGGCGCGGTATGTTGATTTTGCAAATGCCTGGTTGGTGGTGTTGCGGATAGGGTCGGGCATAGGTGAATCATGTGTCGGAACCCCGACGTTTTGAGAATCCGCGCCACCGGGAACACGGGGCTGCGACTGATTTCCAATGTTGTCACCTGACAACAAGGTGACTCATTGAAATGGCTCGTCGGCGGGGTGCCTGTCGCGAAAGGCTTGTGGCACCGGCACAGTCTTGTGCGTTGCGTAATCAAAGAAGACGATGCCGGTTTTACCGCGCGCCACTTCACGCCCGCTCGATTGCTCATTCATGCACCACAGAAGATCGCAACCCTTGCGACTGAAGTTGGCTGGCCCTATCCGTACCAGCATCACTTCGCCATGAAAGGCTTCCGATCGGTATTGCAGCGCAGCATCCGAAACAATGATGCCGACACCCTCCACATCAAGTTCGGTATAGCCCAATGACTTGAAAAACCGCACTCGTGCTTCCGACACCAGGGTCAACAACAGTGCGTTGTCCAGATGGCCTCCGTAATTGATGTGGCTTTGGTAAAGCACGATGTCGGTACAAAACGGGAACGTTTCTGGAAGTCGGATCAGTATGCGGGACATGATTTTTGTGAGGGTTCGGGTACCAATGTTGCGTGTAACCAGGCCAGGGCGGGGGTCAAGGATGACTTGAGCTACCGACAGGCCCCATCTGGCCACAGAAGTGTCTCATACAAGCCAGTCTGGCTGGGCATAACGCTGGCAGACCAATGAAAACAAACTTAACTCACTAACACGCGTGAATTCGGGCGGCACTGGGCTGGCTGTGTCCCTTGGACAAGCTATAGTTCATTGGCAGGTCGAGCCCGCATCGTCTTCGCTCGACAAGACAGTCTGATGAGGCTTGCGGCGCGATTTCACCTCGTTATCTTGTAAGGAACATTGATGAAATTTGGAAACTCTTCAATTGAATCCCAATGGTTTGGGGTTGCGCGCCGGTTGCTGATGTTATTGCTACTGAGTATTGGGGCAGGCTCTGCCTTGGCTGCCAGCGGCCACACCAGCGAGGTAGATCTGGTTTTGCCCAACTTGGGAGATACCGCGCTGATTTCGTTTCTTGGCGGCATGTCGGGTTCCACACTGCTTTCATACGGGCTGTTGGTGTGTCTGGGCGGGCTGATTTTCGGGGCCGTCATCTACCGCCAGATTCGCGACCTTCCAGTGCATCGCACCATGGCCGAGGTGAGTGAACTCATCTACGAGACATGCAAGACCTACATGTTCACGCAGGGCAAGTTCCTGCTGATCCTGCAGGCCTGTACCGCCGTGCTGATGATTGGCTATTTTTACTTCGTCCAGCATCTGGCGGTGTCCGACGTGGCGCTGATCCTGGCGTTTTCCCTGATCGGCATTGCCGGTTCATTTGCCGTCGCCTGGTTTGGCATCCGCATCAACACCCTGGCCAATAGCCGCACCGCATTTGCCTCGCTGGCGGCCAAGCCTTTTCCGGTTTACGCGATCCCGATGAAGTCGGGTATCTCGATCGGCATGCTGCTGATTTCGACCGAACTGCTGATCATGCTGTGCATTCTGCTGTTTGTCTCGCCAGCAATGGCTGGCAAGTGTTTTATCGGCTTTGCCATTGGAGAGTCGCTGGGTGCTGCTGCGCTGCGCATTGCCGGTGGCATCTTTACCAAAATCGCTGACATTGGCTCCGATTTGATGAAGATCGAGTTCGGCATTCAAGAGGACGATGCCCGCAATCCCGGTGTCATTGCCGATTGCGTGGGTGACAACGCGGGTGACTCGGTCGGCCCGACGGCAGACGGTTTTGAGACTTACGGTGTGACCGGGGTTGCGCTGATCACCTTCATCATGCTGGCCATCCCTGAGCCCGCCGTGCAGGTGCAACTGCTGGTGTGGCTGTTTGTCATGCGGGTGATGATGATTGTGGCTTCGGGCGTTTCGTATTTTGGCAACGACCTGCTGGCGCGGGCTTTGTACGGGGACAAACCGCGCTTCAATTTTGAAGCACCGCTGACCTCGCTGGTCTGGATCACCTCGGTTGTCTCGCTGATTTTGACCTTCATTGTGTCTTACCTGCTGATGGCAGACTTTGCCGTGGCGGGCAAGGCTTACGCCAACCTTTGGTGGCAGCTTTCATTGATCATCACCCTTGGCACTTTGGCGGGTGCCATTATTCCGGAAGTGGTCAAGGTCTTCACTTCAACCCACTCGAAACACGTGCGCGAAGTGGTGACCGCTTCCAAAGCCGGTGGTGCCAGCCTCAACATTTTGTCGGGCATCGTGGCCGGCTATTTTTCAGCCTTCTGGATTGGCGTGATCATCGTCGGTTTGATGTCCGGTGCCTACATCGTGTCGCAGTTCGACCTGACTGCGGTGATCAACCCGGACCATACCAAGGCCGTCATGATGGCTGCGGTGTTCTCCTTCGGCCTGGTTGCCTTCGGCTTCCTTGGCATGGGCCCGGTAACGATCGCCGTTGACAGTTATGGACCGGTTACCGACAACGCGCAGTCAGTTTATGAGCTTTCGCTGATCGAGCAGGAGCCAGGCATCGAGGCTGAGGTCAAGCGCGATTTCGGCTTCAATCTGGATTTTCGGGCTGCCAAGTTTTTGCTCGAAGAAAACGACGGCTGCGGCAACACCTTCAAGGCCACCGCCAAACCGGTGCTGATTGGCACCGCCGTGGTCGGGGCGACCACCATGGTGTTTTCGATCGTCATGCTGCTGACTTTGGGGCTGACGGACAACCTCGACAAGCTGTCGCTGCTGCATCCGCCGTTCCTGCTCGGCCTGGTGTCTGGCGGTGCCACGATTTTCTGGTTCTCGGGTGCCAGTACGCAGGCGGTGTCCACCGGTGCCTACCGTGCAGTAGAGTTCATCAGCACGCACATTCGTCTGGACGCAGTCGTCAAGGCATCCATGAAAGACAGCAAGAAGGTGGTCGAAATCTGCACCATTTACGCGCAAAAAGGCACCATCAACATCTTCATGGCGGTGTTTTTCGGCACCCTGGCGTGCGCCTTCATTGAGCCGTTTTTCTTCATCGGCTACCTGATTTCGCTGGCGATCATTGGTCTGTACCAGGCGGTATTCATGGCCAACGCCGGCGGTGCCTGGGACAACGCCAAGAAGATCGTTGAAACCGAATTGCATGCCAAGGGAACCGATCTGCACAATGCCTCTGTGGTCGGAGACACCGTTGGCGACCCGTTCAAGGACACTGCTTCGGTGGCAATGAATCCAATCATCAAGTTCACCACGCTGTTTGGTCTGCTGGCGGTTGAAATGGCTGTCGGGCTCAATGCCCAGGGTCATCAATCAGTGGTCTATGGCCTGGCGGCGATATTTCTGGCGGTAAACCTGGTTTTTGTGTTCCGCAGTTTTTACGGCATGCGGATCGACTCCAAGGAGACTGCTGCATAACAGCCCTGGCAAGTTTGCTGGGTCTCAACGCCGTCACCCCGCATAAAGCGCTTTCTTATGCCGGTCGTCATGGTGAAAATGACAACTGTTGATTTCCAAGTTGATTTTTAAAAGAGGGGTTCAAATGGCTATTCATCTTTACTTTTCGCTGATTCCGGAAGCGCTGATTGCCTCCATGTTGCCGCCCGAGGAATTCGGGCAATACTATGCAACCGGCCACAAGTTCAAGTCAAAGGGGCAGGCGGTTTTTTTCGAGATCGACCCGTCTTACCGCCATGCCTACTTCGACATTGATGACGCATTTGCAAAATGCGTGGCAAAGCCGGATGGCTCGCCAAAGAACTCGGTCTATATCTCGATGTACCGGGTGATGGAGCACCTCACCATGGCATCGCTGGGCAAGTTGTACCTGTCAACGGCGAATGGCGCGACCTTGGGCTTGAGCCGCGCCAGTGAAGTTCCGCAGCCGGTGCCAGAACTCCACATGTACCAGGACCTGGCACCCATCAATAGCCTGGTGGTGAGCCGTCTGGACCCGGCCTTTTTCTGCTCCGACGTGACCACCACACCATCGAAGTTTTTCCGTTTTCCGGGACTGTGTTTTGTTGAACTCGAACTCGGCCCGCTCGCCCGTGATCCGGAAAATGGCCAGGAAGGCGACTTGCCTTATTCGTTCATGCAGCACTTGCGCGAAGCCTTGATGGAACTCAAGCCGGGCGGCAAGCGCAACAAGCTGGTGCACCGGGTGCATTCACTGGTATTTCCGTTTCGCATGGTCAAGGGTGGCTTCTACGTCGGGCTGGATTCCGAATTCGTGCATTACCCGATGCCTTCGCAGGCCTTGCTCAGGAAAGATCACAGCAACTGGTGGCGCTCGGCCAACCTTTGATCGCCCGCGGGGGTTTGCGCCTTGGCACCAACCTAAGCCCGATGCGCGCAGGTGATTTTCGCGGTCACCTGACCTAGCTGCCATGGAGCAAGTCGATTGCGTCGTTGTGGGCGCAGGCGTGGTGGGTTTGGCGGTGGCGCGTGCCCTGGCACAAAGCGGGCGCGAGGTGCTGGCGCTGGAGGCTGCGAACGCCATTGGCACCGGCACCAGTTCGCGCAACAGCGAAGTCATTCACGCTGGCATTTGTTACCCGCAAGACTCACTCAAAGCCCGCTTGTGTGTGCAGGGCCGGGCGATGCTGTACGACTATTGCGCTGCCCGCCACATTGCCCACCAGCGCTGCGGCAAGCTGATTGTGGCCACCTCAGTCGCTCAAGTGGGTCAACTCAAGCTGATTGCGGACCAAGCCAGGCGCAACGGGGTGGATGACCTGGTGCTGCTAAGTCAGCAGCAAGCTTTGACGATGGAGCCGCAGTTGCGCTGCCAGGGGGCCTTGCTGTCGCCCGGCACCGGCATTGTCGATAGCCATGGATTGATGCTCAGCCTGCAGGGTGAGCTGGAGAGTGCTGGCGGTGTTGTCGCACTGAATTCGCCTCTAGCCCTTATGGAATATGCGCAAGGTGCTATTAAATTGAGGACATCTGACGGCACCCGGTTAAGGGTTCGGCTGCTGGTCAACGCCGCCGGTTTGCAAGCACCCGATGTCGCCAGACGTTTCAAGGGCGTGCCAGCGCAGCTTGTACCGCAGGCTTTTTATGCCAAGGGGAATTACTTCACGCTGGCCGGACGGGCCCCTTTTTCGCATTTGATTTACCCGCTGCCAGAAGCTGCGGGTCTGGGTGTGCATCTGACACTGGACCTCGGTGGCCAAGCCAAATTTGGGCCAGACGTGCAGTGGGTCGCTGCGCCAGACGACCTGACGGTGGACCCGGCCAGGGGTGATGCGTTTTATGCCGAGGTGCGCAAGTACTGGCCGGCGCTGCCGGACGGTGCACTGTTGCCCGGTTACGCTGGCATTCGACCCAAGATCAGTGGTCCAAATGCTGCTGCGGCTGATTTCCTGATTCAGGGGCCCCAGGACCACGGGGTGCCGGGCTTGGTCAACCTGTTTGGCATCGAGTCGCCCGGCCTGACCAGTGCGCTGGCCATTGGGCAAGCTGTGGTGAAGATCCTTGTCACTACAAAATAAGTAGCTGGCAGCGCAACAGGCATAAGGGCTAGAAGGTGTTTTTGATCATCAGAGCAGCTTTCCTTACCAGCCCTGGACCCTGGTAAATCAGCCCGGTGTAAAGCTGCACCACATCAGCCCCGGCCGCTATTTTGCTGACCGCATCCGCGGCGCTCATGATGCCACCGGCACCGATGATGGGGAAATCCTTGCCCAGTGCGGCGCGCAACTGGCGGATCACCTGGTTGCTCATGGCCAGCACCGGTGCACCTGAGAGGCCACCGGTCTCTTGGGCGTGTGCCATGCCAACCACTGCCTCGCGGCTCAGCGTGGTGTTGGTGGCGATCACTCCCCAGGCGTTGTTTGCCCGGCCAGTCCGGTCGGTGCCATAGCGTTGCAGGGTGCGGGCAATCACCTCGAGTTGGTCGGCATCCAGGTCGGGTGCGATTTTCAGAAAGACCGGGATGTGTTTGCCGTGCCGCTGTGCCAGCAATTCGCGTCGCTCCGACACCGCTCCCAGCAAGGCATCCAGCGCCTTGTCGCTTTGCAGACTGCGCAGGTTCTTTGTGTTGGGGCTGGAGATGTTGACGGTGACGTAGTCGGCATAGGGGTACACGCCGTCCAGGCAGGTCAGGTAGTCGTCGGTCGCACGTTCGATTGGGGTGGCAGCGTTTTTGCCGATGTTCAGGCCCAGCAACATCGGGTCGGATTCGTCATCACCGCCTTGACGGCGCAGGTAAAGAGCGGACTGCTTGACATTGGCAACGAAGGCCTCCAGCCCCTCGTTATTGAAACCCAGCCGGTTGATCAGCGCGCGCGCTTGCGGCAGGCGAAACATGCGCGGCTTCGGGTTGCCGCCTTGCGCCAGTGGCGTGACGGTGCCGACCTCGACAAAGCCAAAACCCATGGCCCCCAAGCCGTCGATGCAGCGGGCGTTCTTGTCCAGCCCGGCGGCCAGGCCGACCCGGTTTGGGAAGATCAGGCCGGCCACCTCCCTGGGGTCATCAACGCGGACGCTGGCGTAGGCCAATTGCAGCACCGAGCCCTGGGTGCGCGCCAGCGCGCCAAGGGTCAGCTCGTGTGCCACTTCGGGGTCCAGGCCAAATAAAAACGGTCGTGCCAGCGGGTAGGGGACAAGTGCCATTGGATAATTCCTGAAATCAAATCGATCAACCCAACGGATTTTCCCAGATGAAACAAGTGCAAACCGCTGCAGCCGCCAGTTTGTCCCAGGACGACCTCAAAACCCTGGTGGGCCAGGCTGCATTGCACTATGTGGCAGCGGGCGAAGTTGTCGGCGTCGGCACTGGCTCCACCGTCAACAAATTCATCGACGCCCTGGCCAGCATGAAAGACCAGATCAAGGGCGCGGTGTCGAGTTCCGAGGCCAGCACCGAGCGCCTGCGGGCGTTGGGCATTGCGGTGTTTGACTGCAATGAGGTGGCAGAACTGTCGGTGTACATTGATGGCGCGGACGAGATTGATCACCACGGCAACATGCTCAAAGGCGGCGGTGCCGCGTTAACCCGCGAGAAAATTGTGGCCGCCCAGTCGCGCATATTTGTCTGCATCGCTGATGACTCCAAGCTGGTGCAGACGCTGGGCCGGTTTCCGTTGCCGGTGGAGGTGATTCCGATGGCGGCGCAGCGCATCAAGCGGCAGTTTGAGGCCATGGCAGCGCGGGCTGTGCTGCGTTTGAAAGACGGCAAACCCCTGGTGACTGACAACGGACAACACATTTTGGACGTGACTGGCCTGCAGATTGCCGACCCGCTGGCGTTCGAATCCCTGGTCAGCCAGTGGCCCGGTGTGGTGACCGTCGGCGTATTTGCACACCAGAAGGCACAGGTCTGCCTGCTGGGCACCGCCAGCGGTGTCAAGACGCTGGTGTTTTAGGGTAAACCCTGAATTTGCACGCCTGGCGGGTGTTGGGTTCAGGGGCATACTGGACCGTTCAATGACCAGCATTTTTCTGTAACGAGGACTTTTTCGATGAGCAAACAAACCAAATTCCTGTTGAATGAAGACCAGATGCCCAAGGCCTGGTACAACCTGCAAGCCGACTTTCCCAAGCCCTTGCCAACGGTGCTGCACCCTGGCACCATGCAGCCGGTTGGCCCCGACGACCTGGCGCCGCTGTTCCCGATGTCGCTGATCATGCAAGAGGTCAGCCTTGAGCGCGAAATCGAAATCCCCGAGCCAGTGCGTGACATTTACCGCCTGTGGCGGCCCGCCCCCATGTTTCGTGCGCACCGGCTTGAAAAAATCCTTGGCACCCCTGCCAAGATTTTTTACAAATACGAAGGGGTCAGTCCGGCAGGCAGCCACAAGCCCAACACCGCCGTGCCGCAGGCGTTTTTCAACAAAGAGGCTGGTGTCAAGCGGCTGGTAACCGAAACCGGTGCCGGCCAGTGGGGCACCTCGCTGGCCTTTGCCGGCTCGCTCTACGACATGGAAGTCGAAGTGTTCCAGGTACGTGTGTCGTATGACCAGAAGCCCTATCGCCGTGCGGTGATGGAAACCTATGGCGCGCGCTGCGTTGCTTCGCCATCCAACGAGACGGTCTATGGCCGCTCGGTGCTGGCCAAGCGCCCCGACCACCCTGGCAGCCTGGGGATTGCGATTTCTGAAGCGGTTGAACTCGCGGTGCAGCGCGAAGACACCAAATACGCGTTGGGCTCGGTGCTCAACCACGTGCTGCTGCACCAGACCATCATTGGCCAAGAAGCGATGCAGCAGATGGAAATGGCCGATACCTGGCCGGATGTGATTGTTGGCTGCACCGGTGGTGGCTCCAACTTTGCCGGAATTGCGTTTCCGTTCATCGGTCATGGCCTGCGCGGTGGCCCCAAGCCGCGCATGGTGGCGGTCGAGCCAGCCGCCTGCCCGTCGCTGACCCGTGGCAAGTACGCCTATGACTTTGGCGACACCGGCCACCTGACACCGCTGACCAAGATGCACACCTTGGGCAGTCAGTTCACGCCACCTGGCTTTCATGCCGGTGGCCTGCGCTACCACGGCATGGCGCCGATGGTGTCGCACTGCAAGCAGCTCGGGCTGCTTGAAGCGGTGTCGTACAACCAGGTCGAGTGTTTTGAAGCTGGCGTGATGTTTGCCCGTGCCGAAGGCATCGTGCCGGCCCCCGAGGCCAATCATGCCGTCAGGGGTGCCATCGTTGAAGCGCTGCGTTGCAAGCGTGAGGGCAAGTCAGAAACCATTTTGTTCAACCTGTGTGGCCACGGGCACTTTGACATGGCGGCCTACCAGAAGTATTTTGCCGGCGAACTGACCGACGAGAAATACGACGAAAGCGAACTGGCCATGGCCCTGGCGGGCTTGCCCAGCGTGCCTGACACGGTGTGATGATGCGGTGGATGCTGCGGCAGCGGGGCTGAGGTTTGGCTCAGTCTTGCGGCCTTTGCCCGTCGCTGCGGCACCAGCACTGCAAGGGCATCAGCCCAGCCAGCGGCGCATCAGCGTTTGCTCAATCACCTCGCGGCAGGCTTGTGCCTGCACTTGCAGGCACACCTGGGTGTGCGGAATGTCGTCATGCCAACCGTGCTGCGGGTAGCTCACCGCCTTGCGTTGCATCATGGTCTGGCCTTGCGCCAGCCCATCCACTGCCACCCGCACCCGCCCGCGCTGCAGCGTGAACAGGTCGGGGTCGGTCAGCACCACAAATGCCAGCACATCATGGCCATAGCAACCGTTGATTTGCCCTGCCAACGGGTCGTGCTGGCTGTAAAACGCGCTGTAAAACCGCACCGCGTGCGCCAGTGCGTCGGTGGCAGCGTGGCAGTGGTGCGCTGCGATTTGCTCGAACAGTGCCACTGGCAGAATCACCTGGTGGGTGACATCGAGTCCGACCATGGTGAGTTCCCAGCCAGCCGTGAACACGATGTCGGCGGCGTGCGGGTCATTCCAGATATTGGCCTCGGCCACCGGCGACACGTTGCCCGACTCGATCACCGTACCGCCCATCAGCACCACTTCTCGCACCAGTTTGGGCAGTTCCGGGTCAAGTTGCAGCGCAGCAGCCAGATTGCCCAGTGGGCCTACCGCCACCAAAGTGATGTCACCCGGGCTTTGCCGGGCCGTGTCAACGATGAATTGCGCGGCGCTGCGCGAATCGACCTGCGCGCTGCAGTGGTGCCGCTCGGGCAGATTGCCCAGGCCGTCGGCACCGTGGATAAAGTCGGGCGGTGACTCTGCCTGTTTCACCATTGGCCGTGCAACGCCTTGGGCGACCGCAATGCTGCGCCCGGCCAGCGCGCACAGGTACAGGGCATTGGCGCTGGCCTGCTCGACCGTGACATTGCCAAAGGTGGTGGTGATGCCGATCACATCCAGGCCTGGGTGCGCCAGCGCGTAACACAGCGCCATCGCGTCGTCCACGCCAGGGTCGGTGTCAAATATAAGTTTGCGTGGGGGTGTCATTGCCATGGATGTTGATTGCCTATTGAGGGCAGAAAATTTTCATTAAATGTAGCAGTCAACGCAGACTGATAAAGGGCTGGAGCCGGATTTGATCCTTCAATAAGCCAGATATCAGGAATTCACCTGGTGATTCATCAGCAGCAACTGCGCTTGCATTGTCAAGTCGCTTGCATTGCCAATTAGGGGAGGTCGGGCTTTATTGTGTTGTTTGCCCGGTTTCTCCTGTCGTCTGCCTGGCGATTCCTTTTGTTGGATGCTGGCAGGCGGCATCAGAAGCTGCCTTGGTCCACGGCGCGCCGCAGGCACAGGTTTGGGTTGAATCGGCCGCTTCGGACGACAGCGAGTGGGTATGGGGAACCGCGTTATGGCAAGCGGCGAAGGGCATGGGGTCAATCTCGAATCCACCGTTGGCTCAGAAATTCAAAAGCCTGCCCCGCGCTGGCTGGCTCGCCGCTTGACATCAAGGCCACCTTGCCCAGGGTCATTGTCGCCCCCTACGCCAGCGCCGGGGAACCCCTGGGTTGTCACCCGAAATGGTTCTTCAGCGCAAGAAATCCTGCGCCTTGCTTGAACAATTGCGCTGTGTTGACAGGGCCAGCACAGGCATGAACATGGGCAAAATCGACAAAGAGGTCTGGCGCGCAGTCTTGCTGGAAATGCTGGCCTGAGCTTTGGCTTCCGCCTCGCGACTACATCGCAGCCCGATAAAACATGAGAAATATGGCTGTAGCCCCCGTGGAATGGGCGCTAACAGCTATTTATTTAATAGCAATTGAGTTGCACGTCGCGGGCGCAAGTCGGTTGTCAGCGGGTTGCTTGGGTCAGGCCTGCGACATCAGGAATCATTTGGGTTTTGGCCGAGAGCGACGGGCAAAGGCTTGAAGCGCAAACAGTGACTTTCGATGCCTGTGCGTTAAATTGGCCGTTGGGTAAGTGAAGGCCCAATCGAGCAGTTCACCTCAAGGTGGTGAAACTTGGGGTTTTGCCAACAGATCAAGGGCTTTCGTGTCGATTGATATCTGTTTCAAGGCCTGATACCTCGTCGCAAGGCTGGCATCGAATACAGTGGACCCGAGATTATTCATCGTTGGTCATTGTTCAATGGCTGGATTCAAGGTACGAGCTTTGTTTTCCTGCCAGGTTGCCTCAAAAAAGTCTATTGAGTCGAATGTGACGTGTTGTCGCGCAAGGCTCTGAAGTGTCAGCCTTTGTCTTGGTAGCCGCCCCCATACTTTCAAAGGATATCCCCATGCCAGCCATTTCTTTTACTCGGAAATTGCGGCATGCGCTTGCCATGGGGTTTGTCGGTTTGCTGCTGACCATCTCAGCAGCAGGCGCGCACGCTGCTACAACAACGGTGGCTATCGGCTTCGACACGGACAACAACGCCGCTACCGGTTGCACACTGACCAGCGGCAGCAGTTCAATGCCCGGCGTTGAAACTGTGCTCTACACGGTGGTGACGACGGCGGTCAATACCGGTACAGTCTCAACGATCACACGCAGCATCTGCATTGCAGGTGTGTTCGGTGCCCCCATCAACGTCAGTGCCGGGGGCTGGCCGGTCGGTATGTCGGCCGGGCTCAACGGGTCCGACCTGATTGAAACCTTTATCCCGCTGGCTGATCTGGGAGGTACCTCGTCGGTAAAGATGGGCGCCATCACCCCATCAAGCGACAGTTTGATCGCGGCCGGGGTGTTTGCTGTGAGCCCATTGGCACCGACCGCACCCGAGCCAATCCCAAGCCTGTCGCCAACCGGCATGCTGATTCTGTTATCGCTGATCGGTAGCACTGGCTGGCTGATGCGCCGCCATGCACGCGAGGGTGGCAAGCTGTTGCTGCTGTCGTGTTTGGTAGCGGGCACTTTGAGCACGGTCTCGGCCTTGGCGATTGTGCTGGATGGCAACGGTGTCGACTGGACCGGCATTGCGCCGCTGGCAACTGATTCGGCGGTCGATGCGCCAGCAGGCCAGGATCTGGTTGCGCTCTACGCCATCCAGGATGGCGCCAATCTGGCATTGCGCGTTGACATGGTGCTGGCACGCGAGGCGGGCAACCAGCAGCCGGAGGTCAATGCCGGTGGCAATCAGACCATCGCACTGGCGGCGGTTGCAACGCTTTCCGGCAGTGCCACCGATGACGGCCTACCCAATCCGCCAGCCACCCTGACCTATGCCTGGAGCAAGGTTAGTGGACCGGGGACTGTTACTTTTGGCAATGCTGCCAGTGCTGCGACCTCCGCGAGTTTCAGTTTGGCGGGCGCCTATGTGCTGCGCCTGAGCGCCAGCGACAGCGTGCAGACAGGAGTCGGCGAAGTCGCGATTACTGTGACACCGGGGGTGAGCCTTAATCAGGCACCGTCGATCACCCAGGCCGCAGTGACGGTCGTCTTGCCGCAGTCACTTGATCTCGACCCGGCGGTGACCGACGATGGCTTACCCAACCCGCCGGGCGGGCTGACCTACCGCTGGACCCAGGTTTCGGGTCCTGCGGTGTTGCCGCCAGCACCGTCGACCGCGTTTGCTCCGGTCGGGTTTAACTCGACGACCACCGCCAGAACAACCGTGAGCTTCGATCCGGTCGGACCCGGCGCCTACGTGCTGCGGCTCGTCGCCAGCGATGGCGAGTTGGAGACCAGTCACGACATTGCCGTCACCGTGCTGGCGCAACCCCTGGCCGCGCCGGCATTTAGCCCACTTCCGACGCAGACGGTGAGGCTCGGGGACACGCTGTCTGTCGCCCTTCCCGGCAACGACATCAACCCACGGGACACGCTGACCTACAGCCTGCTTGTGGCCCCCACTGGTGCAGCCCTGGTGCCCACCGGCTCGTCCAGATTCACGTTCACGCCCTCCGCCGGACAAGTGGGCACCCATCTGGTGACTGTGCAGGTGCGCGATGCCGTTGGCAGCACCGCACAGGCGAGCTTCAGCGTCATCGTGCAGAACGCCAATCGCACGCCACTGTTCACCGCCGCAAGCAAGGCAAACGCGGCAGCCAGCGTCGGCACAACTTACGCGCGCACGCTGGTGGCGATTGATCCGGACATTGGCGATTCACTGACCTACGCGTTGATCAGCGGGCCCGCCGGGCTGACGATTTCGGCATCGGGCGAACTTGCCTGGTCGCCGTCGCCGTCGCAGCGTGGCGACCACATCATCAAGGCCAAAGTTAGCGATGTCGCTGGTGCGGTCGATGTCGCCATGTTCACGCTGACCACTGGCAACAACGTCGCGCCGCTGGCGCGAGACGATGTCTACGAGGTTCGTCTGGGAGAAACGCTGACCATTCCCGCGGCTGGCGTACTCGGCAACGACCTGTCGCTGAGCGGCAACCCGCTGACAGCCGCCAAGCTGAGTGATCCCGACAAAGGGACGATCAACGCTTTCAACGCCGACGGCGGTTTTAATTACACCGCGCCCGCTACGCTGCCGGCCGTTCCGGGGCTCAATCCGGTCGTGAGCTGGCGTGCAGTGGGAGACGGCAACGATCATTTCGTACTAGCGGCCGATGTCGACCACGACGACGTGGTTGAGTATGTTTTGTCCGCCTTGGGCGATTTCCGTGCCAAGCGCGGCAGCAATGGCTCGCAGTTGTGGCAATGGGACCGTTCGATCACCACCCACGCAAACGTATCGGCTTGCGGCACGGCCACGGACGAGTTCGCACTGGGCAATGTTAGCGATGTCGTTGGTGGCGACATTTACCTTTTTTCTTCGATCAATTGCGACCAAGGCGGCTACGCCGGCTACCCGGACCGCCTTTTCGCCGTCAACGCCTCGCAAATACTGACCGGCGGCAAAGTGGCAACGCAGTGGAAGAGCGAGCGCTTGTCGCGGCCGCATCCCGGTGCTTATGCCACCGCCTCGTCATTAGCGCCGGCTGACCCGCCGATCACGCCATTCTTCGGGGCGTCCGCAGACGGATCGGTGCCCACGCTGGCAAAACTCACGGCGGGCGGATCGACCAAGTTATTGACCCGCTTTTTGGCTACCGATGTCTATGGCCCCTACTATGACACACCCAATTCCAACCACTTTGGTCGCGCCGCCTGCCGCACGGTAACGGGCCTGCCCGCGGATGAAGGCCGAGCCTGCAAGGCGACCTTTGTGATCGATGCCGCCACCGGCGCCATCGACCAGGTGCTCACGGCACCGAATGCCGCCAACCAAGTGAACACGTACGTCCCTCAAGGTACGCCGACCAAGCAAAACGTTCCGATCGTGGCCGACCTCGACGGCGACGGCCAGGTCGAAATCATCTCGGGCGGCGATGTCTGGAAGCTGGCGGGTGGGGTGT
Organism: Rhodoferax sp.; assembly: GCA_035368905.1. Classification (GTDB taxonomy): domain Bacteria; phylum Pseudomonadota; class Gammaproteobacteria; order Burkholderiales; family Burkholderiaceae_C; genus Rhodoferax. The sequence goes on along the minus strand of DAOSLL010000006.1, from coordinate 2,964 downwards.
GGACGCTCGCCTGGCAGGCGGAATTTGCTTCCGTGACTTCTGGGGTGAAACTCGGGTTTGAGCCCACCTCGGTCGCGGTGGCTGATCTGGACGGCGACGGCAAGGCCGAGGTCATCATCCACATCATTGGTTACGACAACGGCCCGCAAAAGAACGCGGGCGGCATCCATATCTTCAATCACGACGGCACTCTGCGCCGCACCATTCCTATCCCGTTTACCTGGATCAACGGCCTGCTCAGCGTGGCCGATGTTGACGGCGATGGTGCGCCGGAGGTGCTGCTTGCCGGTGACAGTTTCGTCTATGCCTATCGTCAGGATGGGTCCTTGCTCTGGGCCAAGCTGCCGCCCGACGTCATCAGCGATGTCGTGCCCGCCATCGCGCCCATCGCGATGCCGCGCACCACCGATTCGCCGCTCTACGTCTACGACCTGAATCTGGATGGCGTGCCCGAAGTCATCCTCCAGAGCACGCGCCGCCTCTTTATCCTCAACGGGCGCACTGGCGCCGAACTGTGGAGCATCGATACCGAAAGCGAACGCTATTACCTGCACGGCAATCCACTCCTGGTCGATGCCGACAACGACGGCCACGTCGACATTCTCGTGCATGTTGCCAATCGATGGAACTGTGACTACTGGGGCTCTGGGCCGGGTGGCTGCAAGGGCAACGCGATGCGCATCAGCGGAGGTGACAACAACTGGGCGCCGGGGCCTAAAGTGCAAAACCAGCTCAACTTCCGTCCCACGGCCATCAACGACACCGCGCAAATTTTGTACGACGCCTCGGTGCGCCGCGATTTCCGCCAGCAGATTCAGCAGGGCACGGTGATCGATCCGCGTATCGCGCAGAGCACAGCATTCACGTACAAGGCCAATGATGGCGCGGCGGATTCGGCACCGGCAATCGTGGCCATTGACATCAAGCCGCCAAACAGACCGCCTGTGATCACTTCGATACCGCCCAGCGCGCTTCTCAGAGCGAGCCCGGACGGTGTGAAGACGATCTACACCATCACCGCTGTGGACCCGGACGTCGGTGACACGGTGCATTTTGAGTTGGTCACCAGCAGTTTCGACGCGACATCCTACCCAGGGCCGACGGTTGATGCGGTCACCGGCAACCTGAATCTGTACAGTTGCAGGGCCTGCGGCACTCAGCGAATTGTGATAACCGTTGCCGCAGTTGATACACAAGGTGCGCGCACCGAGCAGTCGTTTCTCATCGATCTCTCCCCCACTGCGGTTGCTGTTCCGAACGTGATCGGGCAACTGCTGCCCGATGCAAGTACCGCGATCGAGGCCGCCAGCCTCAAGCCCTTGGTCGTGACCGAACTCTTTGGGCCGCAAGCGGCCGGAACAGTCTTCGGCCAGGACCCGTTAGCCGGTGCTGCCAATGTCGGACGCGGTGCCACGGTGAAACTGACTGTATCAAAAGGCCCGCAGCCGGTGTTGGTGCCCAACGTTGTCGGAGCGGTCGAAACTGCGGCTGCCACCGCACTTGCAAACGCCGGGTTCTCGGTCATCGTGGCACGGCAGTTCTCGACGGTGATAGCAGCGGGCCTGGTGATCTCGCAGTCGCCGACGCCCGGCACGATGCTGCCACCGGGCACCGCGCAGATCATTGTGTCAAGCGGCACCGGGCTGGGGTTGAAATTGGACCGTGGCTTGATGTCGGCGAACGGCGCGATCGTTGTGACCCCGGTCGCCATTGATGTCGATGGCAACACGGTGGCAACCCCGGTCCTGACCTACGCCATCACGCCCAGGCAGCTTCCGTTCGCGGGCACGCTGCCGACTATGGCGGGCCTGACGATAACGGCCGGTTTAACGACGATGGGCTCGTTCGTCGTCACAGCGACCGATGCGGCGAACTCGCGCACTGCGGCTGCGGAATTCGCCGTCGCCCTGCCCGCCGATGCGGACGGCGGGGGCAGCAGCGCCAGTTTTGCTCGGCTGCTTTCCGTTCTGCAGGGAATCGACGATTTTGGTCCCGCGCTACGCGCTGCGCGCGCTGCCAACGACGTGCCGCAAATGAAGGTCCTTCTGGGGCAGATGGTCACACTGTGGCGCACCGTCGATCTCGACGATCTCAAGGATTCGATGGTCCTCGTCTTTGCGCAGGGCTTCGCGCCGTCGCGCCGCGACCTGGATGCCTTGGGGTTGAGCCCGACCGACGACGACCTGCTGGTGAAACAGGTGATGCGCGACGCGGTCGCCGACCTTGATGCCTGGACGCAAGGACTGCGCGGCACAACCGCCTCCCTGTCCGATCTCAACGCCCTGGCGGACCAGTTCATCAGCCGATCAGCGCGCATCAATGCGCTGACCGTCAGCGAGTATGGTGTCGTGCTGTCGCAGCCGGAGTATCAGATGCTGGTCGCGCAGCGGATACCGGCCTTCTACGAGGCGGTGATGGAGGAGGCTGCCGAGTTGGCCGGAATTCCGCGCCGCAATTCGCCATTCCCGTACCAGAAACGCATGACCGTGGCCGGTGCCGCCTCGCAAGTCACGATGCCTCAGATCAAGTCGACGCTGGTCGAGTTGGCGGTGACGCAGGCGGTTGGCTACATCACCGACAAGATCATCGAAAAGGGAGTGGAAACCTTTGCCAACGGCAAGAAATTTGCCGTCGACGTGATGGGGCAGGCTTCCTGGGGGGCTGGCGCGATGGTCATTGCGTCGCACCTGCGCGACTTGACCTACGGATCGGAAATCATCGCGACCGTGGCAGGTGCGTCGATGTCGTTCCACCTGTTCGAGGCACCTTATAGTTTCATCGAAGTGATCTCGAACGACGAGCCGAGCCTGAACGACGTGATGATCATCGGTAAGGACATCACCGACGAGGCAGTCGCTGCGGTGACAGGGCTGCTCGATGCCATGAAGGAAGGCTTCAGCTTTGGCAAGGACGCGGCCACCAATCCGAAGCGATACCGCAATCAGGATGAGGCTCAGAAGACCA
>DAOSLL010000005.1:0-20639 GCA_035368905.1 Rhodoferax sp. | reverse complement strand
TGACCGTGCTGTTGTCGCCCGAACCGATGGCGCGACCGCTGCCGCCGGCCAAGAACGCGATGGACTGGCTGCGCGGTGCGCTGGTGGCACCGTTCATGGACTTTGTGTTGCGCTACCGCTGGCAGGCGGCGCTGCTTCTGGCACTGATCGGCACCTACCGCATCAGCGACGTGGTGATGGGCATCATGGCGAACCCCTTCTACGTGGATATGGGCTACAGCAAGGACGAGGTGGCAGCGGTGACCAAGGTTTACGGGGTCATCATGACGCTGGCCGGTGCCTTTATCGGTGGTGCATTGGCGATGCGCCTGGGTGTCATGCGGGTGCTGATGCTCGGTGCCGTGCTCAGTGCTGCCAGCAACCTGCTGTTTGCCACCCTGAGCACGCGCGGCCATGACGTGAGTGGCCTGATCCTTGTGGTCTCGGCAGACAACCTCGCCGGTGGCATCGCGTCGGCGGCCTTTATCGCCTACCTGTCGAGCCTGACCAACGTCAGTTATTCGGCCACCCAATACGCCCTGTTCAGTTCTATGATGCTACTGTTACCGAAGTTCCTGGCGGGCTACTCGGGGAGTTATGTAGATGCCTTTGGTTACCCGAACTTTTTTGTTGCGACCGCATTGCTGGGTATTCCGGTGCTGCTGCTGGTTTGGCTGGCTTCAGGCATCAAATCAGGCTGCAGCCCTTGACTGGTGTGCGCTAGATGCTTCTAAAACAATAGTAACATGAGCGCCGAATGCCATTCGCTTTGCAGCGACTTGCCGACAAGTCAAGGTCGCCATCGCCTTATTTTGGCAAACGGCTTTCCCTGCATGCGCGCAACAGTGCAAGAAAGTGAGAAGGCGGCCGGACCACTGCCGCGATTGACTGTCGCTTGTTCGGTAGCTTCCCCAATGCAGGCATCTGAAGTCATCAACGGTGGCTATCATTTGTTGCCATGCGCGCATTTTCCTTTGTGAGAAGCCTGAAATGTCTGGAAACTCAGACCATCGGCAGGGTGTTTCGCAGCGGCCAATTTGCCATTTGCGTTGGCCAAAACAAACCTTGATGCCCATAAAGCACCCGAGCCAACCGATACCATGCGACACGCCTGACCGACGCATGGCTTGGCATTTGATCGCGACTGGTGTCAGGCTGGTGAGCGGCAGTGATGCACCTGAACCTGTCGCGCCTGCCAATCCTGTCGCTTGCGTTTGTTGCGCCCCCGGATTGGCATCAAGAGCTGGCGCATTCACCACTAACCGAGCGCCATGACCATGTCCCTTGAAAAAGTGTTGGAGTTGCTTAAGAAGCAAAAGCGGGTTGAGGGCATGGTTCACAGCCAGAACATGCCGCGCCAGGCAATCGTCGAGACTTTGGTTCAGCGGCAACATCTGGCAGAGCTGCAAAATCTGCTGGCCCAATGGCCAGCCAGCGAAATTGGCAGCGTTCTTGATGCCTTGCCGATTGACGATGCCCGGCTGTTGTGGGCGCAAATTCCTTTGGCCAGGCAAAACGATGTGCTGTGGGAAATTTCAGACGCGCGCCGGGAGTTGTTGGCCGGCAATCGCGAGCCGGCATTTGACGAGAGTCAGATGAACGCCTATGCGCTTGCTGATGGCAGACTGCGACAAATTCCCATCGAAGGCCGCAAAAACCTGGAGGGTGTCAAACCGATCTGGATTGACCTGCTGGCGGCCAGCAAAGCCGAGAGAAATTACGTCGGGTCGCATTTTGGCCTGATGCTGCCTGATCCGAACGACGTGACCGACCTGGAGGTCAGTTCACGTTACCTCATTGAGGAAACTGGTGACATTCACCTGCACTCGAATTTTTTACTCGACCGCGCGGGCAACTCGCGCAGTGTTCCGGTGGCGTTCGTTTTACACCAAGGCATTCTCTTTACCTTGCGAAATGAAGAGTTGCCGGTTTTCCGTTTGCAGCGTCGGCGCGCCCAGACCCAACCGGGCTACGTCACCGACTGCACAGATGTGTTGCTTGACCTGTATGGAGCCGATGTTGAGTACTCGGCTGACTCGCTGGAGGACATTTACAGCACCTTGGGCAAAGTGGGACGCCAGGTTTTGAGCGAGGCCATCAGTGACAAAGAGGCCGCAGCCATTCTGGGTGACATTGCCGAAGAAGAAGATCTCAACGGCCGCATCCGGGGCAATATTCTGGACACCCAGCGCGCCATCAATTTCCTTTTCCGCAGCAAAATCATGTCGTCTGCGCAACAGGATGATGCCAGGCAGATTCTGGGCAACATTGACTCGCTGAACAGTCACACCTCGTTTTTGTTTGACAAAATCAACTTCCTGATGGATGCCACCATCGGTTTCATCAACATCAACCAGAACCGCAGAATCAACCAGTTGACCATATTTGGTGTGGTGTTCACCCCCATCAATATTCTTGCCGGGATGGGTGGAATGTCCGAGTTTTCCATGATGACGCAGGGCATTCCATGGCCATTGGCCTATGGCGGGTTTCTGGCCGGCGCGGGGCTGATCGGCGCAACCACCTACCTGGTGCTGCGCCGCCTGGAAAACCGCCAAATCAAGATCAAGAAAGGCCTTCTGGCAAAACCGCCATGAACCTAAGCCGGACGAGCCGGAATTGAACCGCCTTCGCCGCGAGGGCGCAACTCCTACCAGACAGTCGGCGCCTATTTGAATTTGTAGGAGTCGCGCCCTCGCGGCGAATGACTTTGAATGTTTGAATTCTTCGCATGATATGCAAAGACTTGACTTGTTAGAGACCAAGCACGAGGTTCAAAGCCACTGAAAATCTGACAACTCCGTTGCCGCATTGCCATTCGGGCGTGCTGCAGGCAGTTCAGTACAGGCCAGTAAAGAACCTGTCCGGCCTTCAATGGGAATGAGTCTTGGTGGCCAGTTTCAACGTTTGTGGCCAGCTTGGGCAAAACTGCTGATCTGAGGTTTGCACAATCCCGGCAACTGCGGGGCTCGCCCATTACCCGCACGGCTCAAGGCATCAGCGAGTGGCTGGTGCCAAGGCCGCAGGCGCTTCAGCGTTTAATATCATTTTAATAGCTGCTTGCGCCCGTCTGACAAAGGCTGGAGCCTCTTTTTATGGCCGAACATTGAGCACCAGCGCTGCCTCAATGTACATGAGGAAAACGCTGGTACAAGTCCCTGCCGCTTTCTGCTGCCTGCGCCTGCGCCAGGGCAGGGACTTGGGCTTCGGGCTTAGCCCGCCGCCCGTTTCTGCAGAATCTCGAAGGCTGGCAGCGTTTTGCCTTCCAGCACTTCGAGGAAAGCGCCGCCGCCAGTCGAGATATAGCCGATGTCTTTTTCGATACCGTACTTGGCAATGGCGGCCAGTGTGTCGCCGCCGCCAGCAATCGAGAACGCGCTGGACGCAGCAATCGCCTGCGCAATCGTCTTGGTGCCATTCTCGAACGACGGGAACTCGAACACGCCGACCGGGCCGTTCCAGACAATGGTGCCGGCTTCCATGAGCTGCTTGGCCAGTTTGGCAGCGGTGTCCGGGCCAATGTCCAGAATCATGTCGTCGTCTTCGACAGCGGTGGCGGCCTTGACGGTGGCCACGGCATCGATGGCAAAAGTCTTGGCGGTGACCACGTCGGTCGGGATCGGCACATCGGCACCGCGCGCCTTCATGGCAGCTATGACGGCAACCGCATCAGCCAGCAGGCTGGGCTCGGCCAGGCTCTTGCCAATTTTCAGGCCAGCAGCCAGCATGAAAGTGTTGGCAATGCCGCCGCCGACGATCAGGTTGTCCACGTTCTTGGCCAGGGCCTGCAAGATACTGAGTTTGGTCGATACCTTGGAGCCCGCAACGATGGCCACCAGGGGGCGTTTCGGGTTGGCCAGCGCCAGGTTGATGGCATCAATTTCTGCAGCCAGCAACGGGCCGGCGCAGGCAATCGGTGCAAACTGGGCAATACCGTAGGTGGTGCCTTCGGCCCGGTGCGCCGTGCCAAACGCATCGTGCACAAACACGTCGCACAGAGCGGCCATTTTTTTCGCCAGCTCTTCGTTGTTCTTCTTTTCGCCCTTGTTGACGCGGCAGTTTTCCAGCATCACCAGTTGGCCGGGCTTGACATCAACGCCGTTGACCCAGTTGGCCACCACCGGCACCTCGCGGCCCAGCAGTTCGCCCATGCGCTTGGCCACCGGGGCCAGCGAATCCTCGGGTGTCAAGGTGCCTTCTGTGGGGCGACCCAGGTGGCTGGTCACCATCACGGCTGCACCTGCGTCGAGTGCCATCTTGATGCACGGCACACTGGCGCGAATGCGGGTGTCCTCGGTGACGTTGCCTGCATCGTCCTGCGGCACATTCAAGTCGGCACGGATAAACACCCTTTTGCCCTTGGCAGCACCACTGGCAATCACATCAGCAAAACGCAATACTTTCATCGGAAAACTCCAAAAGTTAATGAAAAACAGACACCGAGCGCGTGATGGTACTGCGCGAATAGCTAGCTATTCAATAGCGCAGAGCAGTCCGCGATGATACGGTCCGGTGTGCAGGCTTCAATCGGCTGGCCCATGTTGTAGCCATAGGGTACGGCCCACACCGCGACACCGGCGTTGCGGGCGGTGGCGACATCGATGCTGGAGTCGCCAACAAACAGGGCACGGTCAGCGCTAACGCCCCACTGTGCCAGGCAGTGCGCCACACCCGCCGGGTCAGGCTTTTTGGTCGGCAAGCTGTCGCCACTGATCACCGTGTCGAACAACGCGCTGAGGTCTTGCACGTCCATCACGATCTGGGTGTAGCGGCTTTCCTTGTTGGTGACCACCGCCAGCCGAACGCCCTGTGCGCGCAGGGCCACCAGGGTCTCTCGCACCTGCGGGTACAAATGGCTGCGGGTGCCGCAGCGGCGCTGGTAAAACAGGTTGTACTCTTGCACCATGCTTTGCAGCAGCTCGCTGGCGCGCACATCGGCCGCCGACCTGCCGGTCGCAAAGGCTACCGCATCAACCAGCAGCGTCAAGGTGCCGTGACCAATCCAGTTGTTCACCTGCTGCTGTGACACCAGCGGCAAATCGAAGTGACCCAAGGTGTCATTGACAGCGTCCATGATTTCGGGCGCAGTTTCCACCAGCGTACCATCCAGGTCAAACATGACCAGATCAAAAGTCTTCATGGGTGGCATCCAGTTCAATTGTCCGAAGGCACCACGGTGTCTGGCAGTGCATCGTCGCGTTTGTTGGCCGCGCGGTGCACGATGGTGCGAACGGTGCTCACCACCCGCTCTGCCGTGATGCCGAAGTGTGCATACAGCTTGGGCGCTGGGGCCGACTCGCCAAAGGTGGGCATGCCGATCACCACGCCGTGACGGCCCACATACTTGCGCCAGAAGTCCGGGTGTGCCGCCTCGATCGCCACCGAGGGCGTGTTGAACGGGATCACCATCTCCTGGTAGGCATTGCTCTGGCGGTCAAACACATTGGTGCAGGGCATTGACACGACCCGGGTGGCAATGCCATCGGCGGCCAGCAATGCCTGCGCCTTCATGGCAATTTCCAGCTCGGAGCCAGTGGAGACGATGACGGCTTGCGCGTCTTGCATGTCTGACAGGATGTAGCCGCCCTTGCGGATGTTCACAGCCATCGACATATCGGTCAGACGCGGCAGGTTCTGGCGCGACAGGCACAGGGCGCTGGGGCCGTCACGACGCTCGACCGCAAAAGCCCATGCCACCGCAGTTTCCAGACCGTCAGCCGGACGCCACACATCAAGCCCCGGAATGATGCGCATCGAGGGGATGTGCTCAATGCTCTGGTGCGTCGGGCCGTCTTCGCCCAGGCCAATGCTGTCGTGCGTGAACACATGGATGACACGGATTTTCATCAGCGCGGCCATGCGGATCGCGTTGCGGCTGTAGTCGGAAAACGTCAGGAAGGTGCCACCGTAGGGGATGAAGCCGCCATGCAGCGCCATGCCATTCATGATGGCCGCCATGCCAAATTCACGCACACCATAGCTCAGGTGGTTGCCCCAGACATCGCGCCCGGCGCGCACGCAGCCCTTGAAATTGGTCAGGTTCGAGCCGGTCAGGTCGGCACTGCCACCAAAGAACTCCGGCACCAGCGGGGCAATCACGTCAAGCGCGTTCTGGCTGGCTTTGCGGGTGGCAAATGCCGTTGTATTGGCGGCAATGGTTTCCAGCAAACCAGGCAGCTTGTCGGCGAAGTCTGGCAACAGATTGCCCGCCATGCGGCGCTCAAACTCGGCTGCCTGGGCAGGGTAAACGGCGCTGTAGGCATCAAAGCGAACGCGCCAGGCGTGTTCAGCCACCACACCGCGCGCCACGGCATTCCAGGCGGCAGCAATGTCAGCGGGAATCTCAAACGGCGCGCTGACCCAGTTCAGCTCATCACGGACTGCCGCTACCTCGGCAGCACCGAGTGCCGCGCCATGGACATCATGGCTACCGGCCTTGTTGGGCGAGCCCTTGCCAATCACCGTCTTGCAGCAAATCAGGGTCGGCCGACCATCGGGCAACACCGCTTGCGCCCGGGCCGCCTTGATGGCTGCATCGATTGCGGCCGGGTTGTGGCCATCCACTGCGGCAATCACGTTCCAGCCATAGGCTTCAAAGCGTTTGGGGGTGTCGTCGGTGAACCAGCCTTCGACATGACCATCGATGGAAATGCCGTTGTCGTCATAAAACGCCACCAGTTTCGACAGGCGCAGCGTACCGGCCAGCGAGCAGGCTTCGTGGCTGATGCCCTCCATCAGGCAGCCGTCGCCCAAAAACACATAGGTGAAGTGATCGACGATGGTGTGGCGGGCACCGTTTGCTTCGCGGTTGAATTCGACGGCCAGCAGCTTTTCAGCCAGTGCCATGCCGACCGCGTTGGCCACGCCCTGGCCGAGCGGGCCGGTGGTGGTCTCGACACCAGGGGTCATGCCGTATTCCGGATGACCGGCGGTTTTGCTGTGGAGCTGGCGGAAGTTTTGCAGTTCGCTCATCGGCAAGTCATAGCCGGTGAGATGCAGCAGCGCATAAATCAGCATCGAGCCGTGGCCGTTGCTCAAGACAAACCGGTCGCGGTTGGCCCAGTGCGGGTTGATCGGGTTGTGACTCAGATGCCGGTTCCACAGCACTTCAGCGATCTCGGCCATGCCCATTGGCGCGCCGGGATGGCCGGACTTGGCTTTTTCAACCGCGTCAACGGCAAGCATGCGGATGGCATTGGCCATTTGTTTGGCAAGTTCAGGGGTAGGGGTTGTCATGATTCGAAATTGATTGGGTTAAGGGTGAATGTGTTGGGACCGGGCAAGTTCATACGTTTCGCGCGGGTAACTCGGGCTTTCCCACAATTCTCTGATTTGTTGGGGACAGAGCAAGTTCATTCGCTTCGCTCATGTAACCTGGTCTTTCCCACAATTTTCTAGTCAGTTGGGGACAGAGCAAGTTCATTCGCTTCGCTCATGTAACTTGGTCTTTCCCACAATTTTCTAGTCAGTTGGGGACAGAGCAAGTTCATTCGCTTCGCTCATGTAACTTGGTCTTTCCCACAATATATCAGGAAGCCTTTTTCTGGCGCTCCATCATGCGCCAGACAAATGGCGTGAAGATCAGTTGCATGGCCAGTTCCATCTTGCCGCCTGGCACCACGATGGTGTTGGCGCGACTCATGTAACTGTCGTTGATCATGTTGCGCAGGTACTGAAAGTCAATGCCCTTGGGGTTGGCGAAACGGATCACCACCATGCTTTCGTCGGCACTCGGAATGTCGCGCGAGATGAACGGGTTGCTGGTATCGACCATCGGCACGCGCTGGAAATTGACATGCGTGTGCATGAACTGCGGGCAGATGTAGTTCACATAGTCTGGCATGCGGCGCAAGATGGTGTCGGTCACCGCTTCGGTGCTGTAGCCGCGCTGCTTTTTGTCACGGTAAAGCTTCTGGATCCACTCCAGGTTGATCACCGGCACCACCCCAATCAGCAGATCGGGGTGCTGCGCGATGTTGATCTCGGGTGTCACGACCGCGCCATGCAGGCCCTCGTAAAACAGCAAATCAGTACCGCTGGGCACATCTTCCCATGGCGTGAAGGTGCCGGGGTCTTGCTTGTAAGGCGCGGCCTCTTCCGCATCGTGCAGGTATTTGCGGCGCTTGCCGGTGCCGGTCTTCGCGTAGGTGGCAAACAGCGTCTCGAGTTCGGAAAACAGGTTGTTTTCCAGGCCAAAGTGGCTGAAGTTGTGGTTGCCAGCGGCTTCAGCCTCGGCGGCGGCGATTTTCATCGACTTGCGGTCGTGGCGGTGAAAGCTGTCGCCTTCAATGATCGCGGCCTTGACGTTTTCACGGCGAAAAATGTTGTCAAAGGTGCGGGTCACCGAGGTGGTGCCAGCGCCGCTGGAGCCGGTGATGGCGATGATGGGGTGGCGAATTGACATGGCAAACACTCCTGAAGTTAAATATTGACAAGTATTTGGGCTCTAGCGCTTATGGGATATGCGCGAGCAGCTATATTTTTAATAGTGACTCATCAATCCCGAAAAAGGCTGCGCTCGGCAAACAGCGGGTTGGTCAATTCAACCAGTACCGGCTCGCGGTGATAGCGCTCAATGCGCTCGACCTCGTTTTTCGAGCCAAAGACAAATCCGATGCGCTGATGCAGCTCAGTGGGTTGCACTTGCAGCATCGGGCCTTGACCGGTTGAAGCGCGCCCACCCGCCTGTTCCATGATCATGCCGACCGGATTGGTTTCATACAGCAGGCGCAGCCGCCCGGCGCGCGCCGAGTCCTTGGCATCGCGGGGGTACAAAAATACCCCGCCGCGCATCAGTATGCGGTGCGCCTCAGCCACCATCGAGGCAATCCAGCGCATGCTGAAGTCCTTGCCACGGACACCGGTTTTGCCGGCCAGGCATTCATCGACATAACGCTTGACCGGGGCTTGCCAAAAGCGCGCGTTGGACGCATTGATGGCAAATTCCTGGGTATCTTCAGGAATGCGCAACTTGGGGTGCGTCAGCATGAACTCACCCAGATTCGGGTCCAGCGTAAAGGCGTTGACACCGTCGCCCACCGTCAGCACCAGCATGGTGGTGGGGCCATACACCGCGTAGCCAGCCGCCATCTGTTTGCAGCCGGGCTGGTAAAAGTCGGCATCAACGACATCGCGACCCGAGTCAATCACTTCCTGGGGTGCCCGCAAGATGCTGAAGATGCTGCCCACAGACATGTTGACATCGATGTTGCTGGAGCCGTCAAGCGGGTCAAACACGATCAGATAGTTGCCGCGCGGGTACTGCTTTGGTATCTGGTAAGGCAAGTCCATTTCTTCAGAAGCGATGCCAGCGAGGTTGCCCGACCATTCAGTGCGCTGAATAAAGACATCGTTGGACAACTGGTTGAGCTTTTTTTGCGTCTCGCCCGGCAGATGGAGCGCGCCACCCAAGTCAGCAGTATCTTTGCCGGTGCCCCCGGCCAGTTCCCCATAAGCGACCGCCTTGGCAATGCCTTTGCAGGCCAGCGCCACGTCGAGCACCAGCGCGTTGAAGTCACCGCTGGCAGACGGAAAACGGCGGCGCTCTTCGATCAGAAACTGCGTCAACGTCGATCGGTTGGAACGAAGGGTCATGGACATGGGAAAACTCCTGGTAATTTAAAGTCTCTAAATCAGCTCGGGTGGGCAGCACGCCGCAGCGCCTGCATGACAGTCTTGTAACCGCCGTCAGCGTCTTTGGCGCCAAACACGGCGCTGCCGGCAACGCAGGTGTCGGCACCCGCTTGCACAATCTCGAAGATGTTGTCAGTCTTGACCCCGCCATCGACTTCCAGCCAGATTGGCTGGCCACCGGCTGCCACATGGGCATCAATCCTGGCCCGCACCAGGCGCAGTTTGGCCAGCGTGCTGGGGATGAACTTCTGCCCGCCAAAACCGGGGTTGACACTCATCAACAGCACCATGTCGAGCTTGTCCATCACGTGATCAAGCCAATCAACTGGAGAAGCCGGGTTCAGCACCAGGCCAGCCTTGCAGCCAAGCTCACGGATCATCGACAGGCTGCGGTCCACGTGTTTTGAGGCTTCCGGGTGAAACGTGATGATGTTGGCACCGGCTTTGGCAAACAGTGGAATGATCGAATCAACCGGCTCGACCATCAAATGCACGTCAATCGGAATGCTCACATGCGGGCGAATCGCCTCGCACACCAGCGGACCAATGGTCAAATTGGGCACGTAGTGGTTGTCCATCACGTCAAAATGCACCAGGTCGCAGCCAGCCGCCTCGATGGCACGTACCTCTTCGCCCAAGCGGGCAAAGTCGGCAGATAAGATGGACGGGGCAAGACGCAAGACGGGGCTGGAGCTCATGAGTTGACTTTCTGCTAGGTTGGAAACGGTTTGACGGTCTTTTGGCTCAGGCCCGGGCAGAATTCTGCCACTCGCACAAGTCGGTCAGTCTGATCTGGCTCAAGTCCGGCACAACGCGCAGCGCACCAGTGAAATCGTGATGCGCGGTAAATGGGTTCGGCGTGATGATGGTGGCGATGCCAGCGGCCATGGCGGCCTGCAAGCCGTTGCGGGAGTCTTCCAGCGCCAGACACTGCGCGGCGGGCAGTTTGAGCGCACCCAGCACTTGCAGATACACCTGCGGATGCGGTTTTTTGATCGGGGCGGTGCCAGCATCGCCAATCGCGCTGAAGTTCAAGCGCCAGTCGGCACCCATTGCATGGCGCAGCAGCGCGGCAATATTGGCTGGCGAGGTGGTGGTGGCGATGGCCAGTTGCAGGTCGGCTTGCCGTGCCTCGTCAATCAGATTGAGCACACCCGGTCGCAAGCGCACCGCTCCGCGGTTGACCGCCTGCTCATAGGCAACGGTTTTCAGCGCATGCAGGCGGTTGATCTGCGCTTGCAGGGCAGGCGCGTCGGCTTGCAAGATGGCGGGGTCACGTTGCTGCCAGTAATGCAGGATGCGTTCCTTGCCACCTGAGACATGCAGCAGCTCCAGGTACATGTCATCGGTCCAGACCCAATCCAGACCCTGTTCGGCAAAGGCCTGGTTAAAGGCAGCCATGTGCGCGCTTTCGGTGTCGGCCAGTGTGCCATCAACATCGAAAATCAGCGCTTTCAGTGCAGCATTTGCCATGGGCTTGGTCCTGTAGGGTGAAGAAAATCGCCGATTCTTTTCGGCATGGGTTTACTTTAATGGGGCTGACTCATAAACTCCAATCACGTTTTATTCAAAAAACATCAGGCTTTGCTGATGAGATCATCGGCTGGAGAGACCTATGCGCCCTTACACCTTCAAGCAAATTCAGACATTTCTGGAAGTGGCCCGCCAGCGTTCGGTCTCCAAAGCCGCCGAGCGCCTGTTTGTCACACAGCCTGCGGTGTCGATGCAACTGCGCCAGCTTGAAGAAGCCTTTGGCCTGGCGCTGGTTGAGCCCCTGGGTCGCAACATCCGGCTTACCGCTGCCGGCCAGGCGTTTCAGGCCCATGCAACTGCTGCCATGGGCCAGTTTCGGGACCTCGAAGCGCTGATGGCCGAACATGTCGGCCTGCAGCGTGGTCGCATCGAACTGGCAGTGGTCAGCACCTCGAAGTATTTCATCCCGATGTTGCTGGTGCGCTTTGGCAGGCTGCTGCCCGGCATTGACGTGCAGTTGAACATCGACAACCGCGAAAACGTGCTGGGGCTGCTGACCCGCAACGAAGCCGATCTGGTGGTGATGGGCCGCGCCCCAAGCAATCTGGACTGCGAAGCCACCGCCTTTGCCACCAACCCGCTGGCCATGGTTGGTGCGCCCGACCATCCCCTGGCACGGCGCAAGAACCTGCCGTTTAGCGCACTGGCCGACCACGGCTTTGTGGTGCGCGAAGAAGGCTCGGGCACGCGTGCCGCCATGCAGCACCTGTTTGCCCAGAACCAGACCAGCATGAAGGTGGTGATGGCCATGCCCAGCAACGAAACCATCAAGCAGGCAGTGATGGCCGGCATGGGCTTGAGCTTTTTGTCGATGCGCACGATTCGCCACGAACTCGCCAGCGGCCATCTGGCGCTGCTCGACATTCAAGGCCTGCCTCAGATCAACCACTGGTATGTGACGCATCTGAGCAGCAAAAAGCTGTCCCCGGCAGCGCGCGCGTTCAAGGCATTCCTGATCGAACAGGGCGCTGCGCTGATGGATACCTGGAGTTAAACGTGCAAGCCAATCTAGCGCGGCCGCAGAATCATCTGGTCTTTTGTCACGATAAGCTCAAACTTCGACAGAAAACTCTGCCCCAGCAAGCCGTCATTGAGGTCGCCACCGACCAGGCCGACCCCCAGACGCACGCCCGACACCTGCACCGGACCGAGCGTTACCGGCACGTCCGGCACAACGCGCCCGGGCAGATCGCCGTTGGCGGTCTTGAACACGGTGGGCACGCCAGCGGCAACGCCGGCCTGCTGGGCAAACGCCTCGCTGACCGTGACCAGCGAGGCCCCGGTATCGACCATGAAATTCACCGGCCGGCCGTTGACCGTACCGGCCGCATAAAAATGCCCGTTGCGGGCCTTCGGGATGATCAGGTCGCCGCTGGCGGTAATTCGCACTGGCTGGGGTTTGAGGTAGTGCGTCATCAACGCATACAGCAAGCCCATCAGCACCAGCCAGAACAGCACAATGCCCAGCGGACCCCACTTCAGCCCCGTTGGCAGCGCCCCAGGAGAGCGCGCTGCGCCATTGTCTGGTCTGCCGTTCTGCTCTTGCATACCCATTTGCCTGCACTTTCTGATTCTTGCTGGCAACCAGTGTACCGAGGCCGTCAATAGGCCTTGACTTGATGGCAAAAACAGGCTCCAGCCCTTTCGAGATAAGCGCTGACAGCTATGTACTTCATAGTGATGAAGACGGTGTCGATGTGGCTGCCAACGCAGGCAAGCCCGCGCCAATGCAGCGCCTCTGGCATCACGACAAGGCGAATTCTGGCGTGTGGAAAGAAAACAACCAGTTAGCTTGTAAAGCTAGGGTAAACCCTTATACTGAGTCATCTTTCCACTTTCGCAAAGGGCCTCATCATGTGCCTACTGACTCAGCTTATCGAAGCGCTTTCACCCGGCATCCGGTCCCAGCAAGACCTTGACTTTGCTTACCTGTCGCAAGCTTGCGATACCGTTGATCTGGAACGGCGCATGCGCGAAATTGATCACCGTGACCGCCACGCCAGCCCAGGTCGCGCCTTTGGTCTGAACACACCTTGAAGGAGCCCACCATGAACAACGAAAGCACTTTGGCAAAAGCCGGCAGCGCCCTCGCGCGCACCGCCAGCCTCATTTTTGGCATGCCATTCGATATCGCCAGGGCAAACTATGCCAAAGCCGTCCGGTTCGGCTTGATCCCGGATTCCCTGCTCAGGTCCGCCCTGTTCGAGCGCGAGCTTGCCGCTGCCGAGCGGCAGACCCTGGGGCTGTGGGCGCGACGGGTCTAAGGTCTTTTTTTCCGGTCTCACGCATCGCCGACCCAGGCGATGCGATTGGCACGGCACCTGGATTCAGTGGCCTACGCAAATACGCCGCTGGAACCGCGCGCTGGATGATTTTTCCAGCGCCGGTGGAACCGAGTCGGCCTGTCATTCACCACACCTTGCTGCGGATGGCTGGTTCATGCGTTTGCCTGCCTGGCGTGCTCTTGCAAGCCAGAGCAGCATGACCGCAGCAAACCCGCAACGGTCAATCACATGCGCCAAGCCAACAAGGGTGTGATCCGGCGCAGCGTCACGTAACTGTTTCCGTTGAATGACAGGTGACGCCAGGCGCGTGTGCGCCAGATGATCGAACTGTTCGGGGCAGTTTTTCTCGCTTTGAAGACTTTCCTGTCGATGGCATCAAGTGCGGTTGCGCCCTCGGTCATAGCGGCCTGCGCCGCACACTTGCCGTCGCCAACTGCTTTTGCCGCTCATTCATCGCGCGCCAGTTCACTTTGAATATCAGGAAACCACGGTGCGGCAGTAGTGCTGGTCCCTCACCCGGAAGGGCCAAGGGGACAGCGCCAAGCTTGTGTCCGCACAGCCGCAGTCTTTTTTTGCGCGAAACCGCCGCCATTGGCCGTGACGATCAGGACCAGTTCAGGGGATCAAGCAGGTAGTACTCGCTCAATTGCTGGTACAGCGCCGGATGGTCCTGCGCCATCGGCGACGGCTGTTCAAAAAACACTTCAGACACAACGGCGAAAAACTCGGCCGGATCGGTTGCGCCGTAGTCGCTAAACAGGCTGGGCGCACCGCGCGTCACACGGGCCTGCAGTGTGGCAAATTCTGCCCCCAGCACATTCGACCAGCTTTGCATCTGGCCGCGCCGCGCCAACAGTGGCGCACCATTGGCACTGCCGGTTTCCTGGTCAAGCTGATGCGCAAATTCATGAATGGCCACGTTTTGCCCGTCATCTGCCACGGCCGCGCCAGCCAGCGTGTCCTGCCATGACAGGATGACTTGCCCCTGCGACCACGATTCGCCAGCCAGCACCTGACGCGCCCGGTGCGCCACGCCAATGCCGTCGGTGTGATCGCGCTCGACCACAAAACTGTCCGGATAGAGCAGAATCTGCCGCAGCTTGGGGTAGTAGTCACCCGGCCGATTGAGGATCAGCAAGCAGGCATGGGCGGCGACTGTTACCCGCATCTCATCAGTGATTTCCAGCCCATTGCAGCCGATAAAGGTCTTTTCTGCCAGGAAAACCTGGATGTGCTGCTTGAGTTGCAACTGCAAATGGCTCGGCAAGATGCGGTACAGCGCAACCCGCTGGCGCAGCACATCGCGCCAGGCAGACGGAAAGGGTGCCTGGCGCCGCGTCTGGCGCTGACGTTCAAGCCACCATGGCTGGCCGACAAACCACAACACCAGCAGCAGACCCAGGCAAGTAATGATGAAAGCCGGCATGGCGCGGTTCCCGGGTTGGTTTCAATAGCCCGGTAGTTGGGCGCGGTGTGTGCATTTTCAATCGCCAGCTCACGCCATCATCCTGAGATTGCTCGGTTGGACGCGCCGGAGTCGGCTGCTGGCGGGCGCGGCTGGGCAGGGCAGGGTGCAAGCTGCGGCTCCAGACGTGCCTGCGTACCTTCGGACGACTTGATGCAGGCCCGCCTTGTGGCATGGCTGGCCCGGTAAGCGGCGAGGTGCAAGGTGCAAGGGGTGCCGACGACGCTCAGCTACTGCTGGCATGTCGGCCTGGCCGACGCGGCAGCAGCAACGCCCTCAGTCGTGTTGCCAGTGTTTCAATCGGGCGCGTCGCGCTGTGACCCGACGGGTGAACCCTCATCGAAGCTGAAAAAGTCAATGTTCATGAGGACTTACAGATGAAACAAGCGGTCAGCGGAGGAATCCAGGATCATCGATTCAATGCGGGTGACATGCGCTTGCAGCGAGCGCCGGGCCACTGGCCACATGCGCTCGGGCACATCCTCATAAACCACTGCCAGCCAGTCGTCCAGCGAGCCGTGCGGCTGCGCCTGCATCGCCTGCATCACTTTGGCCTCACGCTGCAGGCGGTGCTTTTTCAGCCTGGCGATGGCGCTGAAAGCCTCATCAGTGGGGCCACCGATCACATAACCGTGGGCAGGCAGGATGTACTCGATGCGCAGTTGCGCGCAGGCCGCGCTCAACACGTCAAGCGAACCCAGGTAGTCATTCATGTCGCCATCGGGTGGGTCAATCACCGTGGTGCTGCCGTTGAGGATATGGTCGCCGGAAAACAGCAAGCCGTCTTGCAAAAGTACCAGGCACAGGTGGTTGGCGGCGTGACCAGGTGTGTGGACAACTTGCAGCGTGTGCCCGGTTTCATAAGCCAAATCACCCTCCAGCCCATGTGGTGAAAGCGTCAGCAGCTCTCTGTTTAATAGCATTCTGTCGGGTGCAAAAGCGCTGGCAGCGCGCGCCGTTGCAGCGCTGGCAAGACCCAGAACCGGCGGGGCGGTCTGGCACATTGCCTGCAGCGGCCGTGCGCCGGGGGCGTGATCCGGGTGCGAATGGGTGCACACAATCATCCGGATATCACCGCCTGCTGCTCGCCACAGTTTGTCGAGGTGCTCGGCATCTGCCGGGCCGGGGTCGATGGCAATGTAACCCGTGGCCGGGTCGCCGACCAGATAACTGTTGGTGCCAGGCCCGGTCATGGCACCGGGGTTGGGTGCGGTCAGGCGCTGCACGTTTTTCAGCAGTGGCACGGCGCGCTCGCTCTGCCAGTCCAGCGGATGCACGATTTGTCCGTCCGGGCACACCAGCGCAAGTTCGCCAAACGGGGCTTCGTGTTCCATGAAACGTGCTTCACGGCCGCCCAGCAGCCCGCTGCGCGGGCAACAGGTCCACAGCGGCTCCTCGGTCACGGCGCAGGCCTGCAGCACTGCCGCCACATCGGCAAAGTGCTGCAGCCGCTCAAGCGTGCGAATGGTCGGGAAGATGATGAAAAAGTCGCCCGCCTTGTGGCGTGCCAGCGCATCAGCAGGGCGCACCCAGACCGGCTCGAACTGCTCGGACCCGTCGGCCACCGGGGTCTGGCCTGCTGGCATGCGCGCCACCAGAAATGGCACGTCAAAGCGGCGCGCCAGGTCGCGGTCGCCCATCCAGTGGGCCAGCACAAACACCTCATGGGCCGCTAGCGTCAGGCGCTGCTCAGCGCATTGGCCAGCAAAAGATGCGCTGCGGTCGAGTCTGGCAATGTCGCCTTGATCGACTGCCGAGCCGTCTGCCCGATGCGCCAGCAGCACCCCCAGCTCTTCAAAACTCTCGCGAATCGCAGCGATTGCCTGCGTCAGGTGCAGATCGCTCTGGCTTGGCCGACGCCGGGCAATGGCATGGCAGTTGGCGTCAGCGGCATCAATGGCACCGCCCGGAAAGACAAAGGCACCTGGCAAAAAGCTGGCCGCAGCAGAGCGCCGTGTCATCAGCACTTCAAAGCCATCCATGCCGTCACGCAGCAACAAGACGGTGGCGGCCGGGCGCAGTGTGGCTGGTGGACGGGGCGGGTGCAGCAGTTGGGATGGGCGTGGCATGGGTCAAATTATCAGGCCTGCAAGACGCGCAAACGCCATGGTCAACGAAGCTGCCATCTGGCGCAGGTTGTTGCTGGCAGGCGCTGGCAGCAGGCGTTGCGCGCCTGCACAGTGCCGCCGCTGGGCTGCGATAAACTGACCCGACCCCAACTCCGGTCTGACCCCCAAGGAAGCCTGATGTCCCTGCGTGAACTCCTGATCATGCTCTATCTGTCGCTTGATGCGCACGCGCTGGGCGTGCTGCTGGCCGCGCTGGGCTGGGGCCTGGGCGGCACGCTGCTGGCGCGCATCGCCAAGGGCGGGCGCAGCCAGCACGATGGCCGCCTGATCGCCAGCGTCGTGATTGGTGGCGCGGTGCTGCTGCTGGTGGCGGCACTGCTGGCTGTGGGTTTGGCGCATGTGGCTTTTGACCAGGGGCTGATGGATGCCAATATCTTGCTGCTGCTGGCACCACTGGCCTGTGTGCTGCTGAGCGTGCTGGGGATTCACCAGGTGTTTCCATTGAGCGAACTCGCCAGCGTGCGCACGCTCGGTGATGTGGCGGGCTTTGCGCTGACTTGCCTGGCGCTGCTGTGGCTGCTGTCGAAGTTTCGCGGCTGGGGTGTGGTGTTTCTGGGTGGCTTGGGTAGCCTGGCGCTGTTTGGCCTGCTGGCCGCGCTGCTGCTGCGGGTGCTCTACCGGCGCGCCTTTGGTCGCAGCGAGCCTGGGCGCAACTGATGGACATCCCCGCGCTGCAAGCCAGCTTGCGCACGTTTGCCGCCGAGCGCAACTGGCAGCCCTTTCACACGCCGAAAAACCTGACTTCAGCGCTGATGGTGGAAGCCGCCGAGCTGCTGGAGATTTTTCAATGGATGACGGCTGATGAATCAAAAGCCGCGCACCTTGACCCGGTGACCCATGAGCGCATTGCAGATGAGGTAGCCGATGTGTTTTTGTACCTGCTGCAGGTGGCGGACCATTGCGCCATTGACATGCCGGGCGCGGTGGCGCGCAAGTTGGTCAAAAATGCCAGCAAACACCCGGCGCTGCAGCCAGGCCGGGCCGTCGCCAGCCAACCCGCCAGTCAGCCGACCAGTCAAGGCAGCTAGGTCGTGGAGCCAGCTTCGAGGTACCAGGCAAGGGTGTGTCTTTGCGTATCGGCACCGGTGCCGTGCCACGGCCGCCGTAGATAATCCTCCTCCATGCAAATCCCTTTCACCAAAATGCAAGGCGCGGGCAATGACTTTGTGGTGCTCGACGAGACCCGGACCCGCTACGGCCTGAGCGCTGCAGATTACCGTTTTCTGGGTGACCGGCATTTCGGCGTCGGTGCCGATCAGATTTTGACGGTGCGCGCGTCGAGCGCGCCAGGCATCGATTTTTCTTACCTGATCCACAACGCTGACGGCCGTGAGGTCGAACACTGCGGCAACGGTGCCCGCTGCTTTTTGGCCTTTGTCCGCCGCCAGGGCCTGACCACCAAGGACGTGGTGCGGGTGCAGACCATGAACCGCATATTGGAACTGCAGTGGCAGCCTGATGGCCGGGTCACGGTCGATATGCAGGCCCCCGACTTTGAACTGGCTCACCTGCCATTTGATGCCACCGGCTTGCTGCCACAGGCCTCAGGTCTATGGCAAAAATGGCCTCTAGCCCTTGATGCTACTGCGCGTCCAGCTATCGTTGAAGTAGCATTGGTGTCGATGGGAAACCCCCATGCGGTGCTGCTGACGGACGATGTGGAGCGCGCACCGGTGGCAACGCTGGGGCCGCAAATACAAAGCCTGAGCGCCTTCCCAGGCGGTGTCAATGTCGGCTTCATGCAGGTGCAAAGCCGCTCGCAGATCCGCTTGCGGGTGTATGAACGCGGTGCCGGTGAAACGCTGGCTTGCGGCACCGGGGCTTGCGCGGCGGTGGTGGCAGGCATTCGCCTGGGCCTGCTTGCTGCGTCGGTCGATGTCCAGACCCACGGCGGTCAACTCACCATTGCCTGGCAAGGTGGCCGCGCCCCGGTGCTGCTGACCGGCCCTGCCACCGCCGTTTTTGACGGCCAGATTGAACTTCAACCCAGCTTATGACCATGCCCAACCCCTCCTCACTCCCCAGCGCAATCGGTAGCCCCATCACCGAAGAAGATATCGCCAATTACCTGGCCATTACGCCTGATTTTTTTGCGCGACACGCCGAACTGCTGGCGGCAGTGCAGTTGTCCAGCCCGCACAACCAGCGCACCGTCAGCCTGCAAGAGCGTCAGGCATTGCTGTTGCGCGACAAGATTCGCATGCTGGAGCAACGCATCATGGACATGATCCGCAACGTCAATGAAAACATGGTGTTGTCCGACAAACTGCTGCTGTGGGCGCGCAGCCTGCTTCTCAACACCGATGTGCTGGCCTTGCCGCAATTGATTGCCGATGGGATTGCCGACCAGTTCTCGGTGCCACAGGTTGGCATCAAGGTCTGGGGTGTGGCACCGGCATACGTGGCCTGTCCGTTTGCGCTGGGGGTCAGTGACGATGCCAAGTCGTTTGCAACCTCGTTGACCGAGCCGTTTTGCGGTGTCAACACCGGTCTGGAGGCGATCAGTTGGCTGCCCGAGCCGCAGGCGGTCGTCTCGCTGGCGATTCTGCCGCTGCGCAGCACGCCGGTGGGCGCCGCCTTGTCGGGCGGCATTGCACCTGCCTTTGGTCTGCTGGTGCTGGCCTCACCCGACGCGCAGCGCTTTGCCAGCACCATGGGCACTGATTTTCTGGCGCGTATTGCCGACCTGACCAGTGCCGCGCTGTCCATATTGCGCTGAAGTGGCCGGAAATTGCAGAAATGTCGTCTTGCAGGGCCAAGCGCTTTGCCGCAGCATCTGGGATTTCAATCAGACCCAGGTGAAGTACCGGTGAGTAACACTGTTTCATGAAGGCCAAACCCGTGCCAGCCAGCAGCACCGAAGCCATGGCAAACGCTGCCCCACCAGACCCGCTGGTACAGCGCTACCTCGACCATGCGCGTTTTGAGAAGCGCCTGGCTGATCGCACGCTGCTGCTTTACACGCTGGACCTGCAAAAGCTCAAGCACAGTGCGGCTTTGGCTGGCATTGGCTTGTTGCAGGTGCAAAGCAGTCAGATTCGCCGCTGGGTGGCGCAAATGCATGCTGGCGGACGCACTGGCCGGGGCATTGCGCTGATTTTGTCGGGCTGGCGCGGTTTTTACGCCTGGCTTGGGCGCGAAGGCCTGGTGGCCTGCAACCCGGTGCAAGGGGTGCGTGCGCCCAAGGCTGCCAAGCCACTGCCCAAGGCGCTGGGGGTCGATGATGCAGTGCAACTGGTCAGTTTTCAAAGCGCCTCGGCTGACCCCTGGCTGGAGGCACGTGATGCGGCGATTGCCGAGCTGCTTTATGGCGGGGGCTTGCGGCTGGCCGAACTGACCGGGCTGGATGTGCGGGCCAGCAACCAGGCGCGCGGCTGGGTTGATCTGCAGGCCGGCGAAGCCCATGTGCTGGGCAAAGGCAGCAAGCGCCGCATTGTTCCGGTTGGGGCCCAGGCGGTGCTGGCACTGCAAGGCTGGCTGGCGCTGCGCGATCAAATGCCAAAGGGTCATGCCCGGCAGGCTCCGGCGCTTGCTGCAGCAACGCCGGGATCAGTCACCGCTGGGGCCGCTGCCGAACAGGCAGCACTGTTTATTGGCCAGCGTGGCACCCGGCTC
>DAOSLL010000004.1:0-22575 GCA_035368905.1 Rhodoferax sp. | reverse complement strand
CATGTCCAACATCAAGTACTTCGGCGGTGATGGCATTTGCACCAACGAGTTGATCAAGATCGCAGCGGGTGCAAAAACCCTTGACGGTGTTGTCTGCGCTGAGGGTGGTTCATCCATTGCCAAGATGCCTGGTGGCACGGCCTGGAAAGCCAAATACGATAGCAAGTATCCGGGTCAGTTCCAGATCTACAGCCCCTATACCTATGATGCGACATTTGTGCTGGTTGATGCAATGAAGCGCGCCAACTCAACCGATCCAAAGGTTTATACACCCAAGCTGATCGAGACCAAATTCAAGGGCGTTACTGCAGAAATCGCATTTGAGCCCTCTGGCGAAATGAAAAACCCGACCATGACCCTCTCAACATACAAGGCTGGCAAGAAGATAGCACTGAACTAATTCGGTTTGGTTTGTACTCAAGAAAGGCCACTCCAGTGTGGCCTTTTTCTTTTGCCTTTTGATGTGGCACCTCAATCCACCTGCTGGCTCAGTTAAAATACGCCCAACGGAGCGGTGGATGAGCGGTTTAAGTCACACGCCTGGAAAGCGTGCGAGGGGTAAAACCCTCCGCGGGTTCGAATCCCGCCTGCTCCGCCAGTATATAACCCTAAGTGATTGATTTACTTAGGGTTTTTTATTGCTAGCGTGATCGCAAAATCGATTGCCAGCAATTGAAAATGCTGCTTTATAAACTGGATTGCACACCATGCGATCATTTTCCGGCAAAAACTCATGCCATTTCTAAATCATCCCTGTCGTTGTTATCTCGCCATGCCTTGCGTTAGCAAAGCCTGCGGCAAGGTCCCTGGGCACGGACGATTTGCCAATGCAATAACACATGCTCGGCCAAGGTGACTCTTGCCAGGTTTGCGTCAGCGCCTACCAGCACCCGAGCGCAGATGCGCTGCGGAACGCGGCCCGCCCCGGCCACTGCCGGGGTGGCAGCGCTAGCCGCGCGCGCAAATGCCAGCAAGGGGTGGCAGAAGTTGACAACCAGCTTGGCCAGCCAGTCATTGCGAAGTCAAGCGGTGTCGCACTGCAGCTACACTTTTCATCGTTATCAATTGCTGCACAAATGCACCCATGAGTCTTCCCTTCAATTTCACTTTCGTGCCCTGGTTCCGCTCGGTGGCGCCCTACATTCACAAGTTTCGCAACCAGACTTTTGTGCTGGGCGTGTGTGGCGAGGCCATTGCAGCGGGCAAGCTGCCCAATCTGGCCCAAGATCTGGCGCTGATTCAGAGCATGGGGGTCAGGCTGGTGCTGGTGCATGGTTTTCGGCCACAAGTCAACGAACAACTCACCGCAAAAGGACATGCCGCACGCTATTTCAAGGGCATCCGCGTCACCGACGAAGTCGCGCTGGACTGCGCGCAGGAGGCCGCTGGCCAGTTGCGCTATGAAATTGAGGCCGCTTTCAGCCAGGGCTTGCCCAATACGCCGATGGCAGGCGCCACGGTGCGGGTCATTTCCGGCAATTTCTTGACCGCTCGACCGGTCGGTATTGTCGACGGCGTGGACTTTTTGCACTCGGGCGTGGTGCGCAAAATTGACACCGCTGGCATCACCAATTCACTCAGCATGGGCGCGCTGGTGCTGATCTCGCCATTCGGTTTTTCACCGACTGGCGAAGCCTTCAACCTGACGATGGAAGAGGTCGCCACCTCGGTTGCGACGGCGTTGCAGGCCGACAAGCTGATTTTTGTCACCGAAGTGCCGGGCATCGCCACTGATGTCAGGCAGGCCGTCAGCGAAGAAAACCCGATCATCACCGAACTGCCACTGGCCGCAGCCGAAAAATTGCTGGCTGATTTACCCGGTGCCGACAAGCCCGGCGACACCGCGTGTTACCTGCAGCATTGCGTGAAGGCCTGCAAGGGCGGTGTCGAGCGCAGCCACATCATTCCGTTTGCCGTGGATGGCTCGATTCTGCTGGAGGTGTATGTGCATGACGGCATTGGCACCATGGTGGTCGATGAAAAGCTGGAGAGCCTGCGCGAGGCCAGTGTGGACGATGTCGGCGGCATTCTGAAATTGATTGAACCGTTCGAGAAGGATGGCACCTTGGTCAAGCGCAACCGCACCGAAATCGAACGCGATGTCGGCCTCTACACAGTGATCGAACACGACGGCGTGATTTTTGCCTGCGCCGCACTGTACGCCTACCCCGATGCGCGCACGGCGGAACTGGCTGCATTGACCGTATCACCCGATGTGCAGGGCCAGGGCGACGGCGAGCGGGTCTTGAAACGCATTGAGCAGCGCGCCAAACTGGCTGGGCTCGACAGCATTTTTGTCTTGACCACGCGCACCATGCACTGGTTCATCAAACGTGGTTTTGAACAAGCCGACCCCGATTGGCTGCCCGAGGCGCGCAAGCGCAAGTACAACTGGGACCGAAAAAGCCAGGTACTGGTCAAAAAAATCAACTGATTCGCGGCGCGTTGGCCGGTTTTGAGCACGACACTTGCTTGCAGATCAAGTCAGGTCATTACGCTTTTGCAACTAACACAACAGGATAATTTCATGAGTTCCCTCAATTTCATCGGCGGCGAAAAAGGTGGTGTCGGCAAGTCTGTGGTGGCACGCGTGCTGGCCCAGTACTTTATTGACAAACAGTTGCCCTTTGTCGGCTTTGACACCGATCGTTCACACACCTCGTTCACCCGCTTTTACGCGGACTATGCCAGCCCGGTGCTAGTGGACAGCTACGAAGGACTCGACCAGGTGGTGAGTGTTTTTGAAGGTGAGGCGGATGCGGCGATCAAACCTCGCGTCATCGTGGACCTTGCAGCACAAACCGCCGCGCCGCTGGCACGCTGGATCAATGACTCCGAATTGCTGGCCTTGTTGGCCGACATGGGCATAGCAGTGAATTTCTGGCACATCGCCGATGCCGGCAACGATTCGGTTGAACTGCTTGATCACCTGCTCGACACCTATGGCGAAGGCCCCAATTACCTGGTCGTCAAGAACCTTGGGCGCGGCTCAGACTTTTCTCAACTCGAAGAATCCGCCGCCATGGTCAAGGCGCGGGCCTTCGGCGCCAGAACGATCACGCTGGCGCAACTGCATGAGGGCAGCATGCGCAAGATTGACCGACAAAACGTGAGTTTCTGGGCGGCCGTCAACAGTCGCCCGGATGTCGATGCACTAGGCCTGCTGGAGCGCCAGCGTGTCAAGTCCTGGCTGAAAAGAACTTACGAGTCGTTTGACGCCCTGCCACTGTGATGCGTCAGGTATGCTGGCCCGCCCCCTAACCCCCAGGCGGGCCGGATGCAAAAAGTGAAAGAAATGTGCCTCTAGCCCTTGTTAAGATTGCGCTGGCAGCTATTTAAAATATAGCTAAATCAAAGTACAATTCGTGAGTTGGTCGTCAGAATTTGACACCTGCGGGAATTTCCGGCACTGTACGGCCTGGCATGAAAAACAACCCAACCTGAAGAGATTTCGATGGCAGAGCCGAAAATAAATCAAACCCAGACAAGCGAAGTGTCCGAGACAACTGTGACGACAGCGGCGGCACCGCCAAAAGCAAGCAGAAAAGTGGCAGTCAGAAAACCGCTTGCGAGCGTTGTGCGCCGCACGGTTCTGGGCGACACCAGTGGTGCAAAAACCACCGCAGGCGTTGCCAGGCACGCCGTACAAGCCAGCCTGGATGCCGCGCAAGGTAGCCAGCAAACCGCCATCAGGGACATTTTGGCGAACGCGCCTGACAAGGCCGATGCACTGAAAACCCTGCTGGCTGGCAGTTCATCAGATGACATCGCGGCGATTCGTCTGATGCTGCTGGGCGGTCAGCTCGACCCGCACGGGAAGGCAATGGCGCCTGACGAAGAACTGTCGCTTGACTGGCGCAGCGGCGGTTATCCTTACAAGAACCTGTTGTCGCGCAAGCGCTACGAGTCTGACAAATACAAATTGCAGGTAGAACTGCTCAAGTTGCAAAGCTGGGCCAAAGAAACCGGCCAGCGCGTCGTGATTCTCTTTGAAGGGCGTGACGCGGCCGGCAAAGGTGGCACCATCCGGCGTTTTATGGAACACCTGAACCCGCGCGGCGCGCGCGTGGTGGCACTTGAGAAACCCACCGAATCGGAGCGCGGCCAATGGTATTTCCAGCGATATGTCCAGCATTTGCCGACCGCTGGCGAAATCGTGCTGTTTGACCGCTCCTGGTACAACCGGGCCGGCGTGGAGCAAGTCATGGGCTTTTGCAGCGAGGCCGAGTACCAGCAGTTCATTCATCAGGCACCGCTGTTTGAGCGCCAGTTGGTGCAAAGCGGTGTTTACCTGATCAAGTTCTGGTTTTCGGTGAGTCGCAAGGAGCAGCGCCGTCGCTTCAAGGAACGCGAACTGCATCCGCTCAAACAATGGAAGCTCAGCCCGATTGACCTCGCGTCGCTGGACAAATGGGACGACTACACCAAGGCCAAGGAAGCCATGTTTTTCGAGACCGACACGGCTGATGCACCCTGGACGGTGATCAAGTCAGACTGCAAAAAGCGCGCCCGGCTCAACGCAATGCGCTTTGTCTTGCACAAATTGCCCTATGCCAACAAGACATCGTCCAACATTGGATCGCTTGATACCTTGCTGGTGGGACGGGCGCATGTGGTCTATGAGCGGGGCGAACACCCCAGCAGTGCCCTGCTATAGCTCAGCTCAGCGTACACGCTGCGTGGCGTTGCGCCAAAGAATCAGCAAGGCCAGCACGCCGATCAAGGTAAAGCTGACAAACGACCAGTTGGCCAGCGAGCCGCCCAGAAACGTCCAATCCACCTTGGAGCAATCGCCACTGCCACGGAAAATCATCGGAATGGCGCGGTTGAGCGGAAAACTTTCGATCATGCCGTAGAAGTCTCGGCCACAAGTGGCGATTTCGGGTGGATACCACTGCAGCCAGGTCTGGCGCGCAGCGACAAAGGCACCAAACCCGGCCCCCAGCAGAAGCAGCGCGGCACCCAATAAATGAAGCATTTTCTTGCCGCTAGCGCCCGCCAGCAGTGCGATGATAGCTACAAATAACAAAGCGTATCGCTGCACAATGCACATCGGGCACGGGTCCAGGCCAACGCTGTGTTGCAGATACAGGCCAAACGCCAGCATGCCAAAACAAACGGCGCTCAACGCCAGATAGACGCGTCTGAGTGCGCCGTCTGGCAACGAGCACAAGATGGACAACATTCGCTACTTATTGGCTTCGTCAAGCGCCTTGCATGAAGGCGAACAAACAGCCTGAGACTTGCCCAAAATCTTCTTGGACACCATTTGAGAGCGCGCGCGGTGCTTGCCGCACAGAAAGCACGACATCGTGGCCGCGCCAAACGAAGTCGCCGCGGTGAAGGGCGAACCCGACACCTTGGATTTGTAACGCAGGCCATCGGCCACAATTTTGGTTTTGGTATCTGCTTTTGCCATAGGGTCGCATTTTACCGCAGTAGTGGCGTTTGTCCAAAAGCTTGCTAAAGTTGACGTTTTGACCGATACACGAAAAGGGTAACCATGGCGCGCACTGTGAATTGCATCAAACTGGGAGTTGAGGCCGAAGGGCTGGACTTTCCGCCTTACCCCGGTGAACTTGGCAAACGCATCTGGCAAAGCGTCAGCAAGGAAGCCTGGGGTCAATGGCTCAAGCACCAGACCATGCTGGTCAATGAAAACCGGCTCAACCTGGCTGATGCGCGGGCGCGGCAATACCTGGCAAGGCAAATGGAAAACCATTTCTTTGGTGGCGGTGCAGAAGCCGCCCAGGGCTACGTGCCACCCAAGGGCTAAAGGTTTGCCTGCACCGCAAGCTGGCGTTGTGCAGGCCGATCAGGCAGCCGCAAAACTCTGGCAAGGTAGCACCAGTTGGCGGGTGCTGGACACTGATTTCCACCATGGACGGGCCTTCTTTGAAACCTGGCTGGCCTGGCAACGCGACCCGGATCGCCCCCGGCTATTGCACTATGTGGCCCTGTGCCCGCTTGCGCCTTCGCCACAATCGCTGACAGACCGCTGCGCCGATGAGCCTGATCTGCAAGCGCTGGCAGCAAGCCTGGCAAAGCAATGGTTTGGAATTCTTCCCGGCTTTCATCGTTTTTTGCTCGCCGATGGCCAAGTCACGCTAACGCTGTGCGCGGGTGATGCGATGCACCTGCTGCGCCAGCAGCAGTTTCATGCCGATTGGGTGACGCTGCGACTTGCTGCCGATAAGCCGCCCGGCGCGCTTGAAGCCCAATCCCTGTGGTCAATCAAGGCACTGGCCCGCTGTTGCCGGCGCGGCACCAGGCTGCAGTGCCTTGGCGCGCAGCCAACTGATTTGGCCGCGTTGAGCAGCCACCTGAAGCAATGCGGATTCGACCTGGCAAGCGGGCCTGCGCACCAGGCGGGCATTGCCGCATTCCAGTTGACCGCGGTTTTTCACCCGTCCTGGACACTCAAAAGCGCGCGACAACCCGGCATCGCGCAGGCACTGCCGGTTCAACGCTGCGCGGTGATCGGCGCTGGCCTGGCCGGTGCCAGCGTGGCGGCGTCGCTGGCGCGGCGCGGCTGGCAGGTGTTGGTGCTAGATCAGGGCGCAGATGCCGCCGCGGGCGCATCAGGTTTGCCGGTTGGCCTGGTGGTGCCACATGTCTCCAGCGACGACTGCAGCCTGTCGCGACTGTCACGTGCCGGTGTGCGGATGATGTTGCAACAAGCCGACCAACACCTGCAAGCCTTTCAGCAGTGGGCACCCAGCGGCGTGCTGGAGCGACAAATCGATGGCACGCCTGAGTTGCCCGCCCAATGGCCCGACGCTGGTAAAGCCTGGTGCATGCAGGCCAGCGCGATGCCTGCCGGTGCCACCACTGCAACTTTGGGGCCCAGCCTTTGGCACGCCAAAGCGGCCTGGATCAAACCGGCCGAACTGGTGCGCGCCTGGCTGCGCCAGCCCGGTGTGTCGTTTCAAACCAACGCCAGGGTCAGCAGCCTGCGGTTTGACGCAGGTGTCTGGCAATTGCTCGATGCAACCGGGGCCGTTTTGTGCGTGGCAGAGCGAGTCGTGCTGGCCAACGCCTGCGGTGCGCGGGATCTGCTGCAGGCGCTGGCGTCGCAAAGCCTCGAACTGGCGCAACGACTCAAGGATCTGCCAGCCACCCAGGGCATGCGCGGGCTGCTGAGCTGGGCCCGGCACGCAGATTCAGCAAGCGCAACACCTCACTTTGCGCCTTGCCCGGTCAACGGCTCGGGCAGCATGATTTCGCAGGTTCCGACTCAGGATGGCCAAGCCTGGTTTGCCGGGTCGTCGTACCAGCCAGACAGCGGAGCCGAGCGTGCTGATCAGGATAACCACGCGAGCAATCTGACGCACTTGCAGAAACTCTTGCCCGCTCTGGCCAGCGAGTTGGCACCAATGTTTGCATCGAATGCGCTGAACACCTGGAAAAGCACCCGCTGTGTCAGCAGTGACCGAATGCCGCTGGTGGGGCCGCTTGATGCTGGCAGGCAACCCGGTCTGTGGATCTGTGCCGGCTTGGGTTCAAGGGGTTTGAGTTTTTCGGTATTGTGCGCCGAATTGCTGGCGGCCCGGATGGGGGCGGAACCGTTGCCGGTTGAAGCCAATCTGGCCAACGCGCTGGAGGCGTTGCGCGGCTGAACACCGACAGGTCGGCTCATCGGGTTCGCCAGCAATCGGACTGCCTGATCTGCGACCGCCCAGATGAGCGGATGTCCGCGCCGTCGTGGCAGCGCGGCGGGGCCTTTGCCGGGCAAACTCTTTCCGATCCGGCCCGCGCGCGCCGCGCAAGCTGCATTTTTTTTGGCCACGCAACCGACGCCATCAACCGGCAAGCGCCCGAAACACAAGGTCTTCGCCAATTTGCGTAACATCAGTGCCCCGACCCGCATCCATTTCATGCCCCAGCCCACCCCACCACCCCAGCCGACGGCCCGGCCGGTTTGCCCAACGCCCCTTGCCAGAGCGCATCGCCTGCCACGCTACCTGGCGCTGGCCGGTCCCACTGCAGCCGGCAAGACGGCGGCGGCGCTGGCCATTGCTGCGCAGCATCGGGTTGAGATCATCAGCGTTGACTCGGCACTGGTCTACCGTGGCATGGACATTGGCACAGCCAAACCTGATGCAGCCGAACTGGCGGCTGTGCCACACCACCTGATCAATATCCGCGACCCGCTGCATGCCTACAGCGCCGCTGAGTTTGTCGCTGATGCCAGCGCACTGATGCACGACATCACGGAGCGCGGCAAGCTGCCGCTGCTGGTTGGCGGCACCATGCTGTACTTCAAGGCGCTGCAGGACGGCCTGGACGACCTGCCGCGCGCAGACCCCGCCATTCGCCAGGCCTTGGAACAAGAAGCCGCCCAAAAAGGCTGGCCCGCACTGCACGCCGAACTGGCGCTGGTGGACCCGGTAACGGCAGCCCGGCTAGCCCCGGCTGACGCCCAGCGGATTGCCCGTGCGCTGGAGGTGTACCGCATCACCGGTCTGCCGATGGCAAGTTTTCATACTATTAAAAACGTAGCTTGTAGCGCAATAAGCACGGGTGCTACAGGCCAAAATGATCATGAAAATATGAGGCATCCCAGCCTGCTGATCTCGCTTGAACCAAGCGACCGCGCCTGGCTGCACCAGCGCATCGCCCAGCGTTTTGATGCCATGCTGCGCGATGGTTTCATTGACGAGATGCTGGCCCTGCGATCACGCGGCGACCTGCACCCCAACTTGCCTGCCATGCGCTGCGTCGGCTATCGCCAGGCCTGGGAGGCGCTTGACGGCCTGTGGCCCCTGAAAGATCTGCGCGACAAGGGCATTTTTGCCACCCGCCAGCTCGCCAAGCGTCAGATCACCTGGCTGCGTGCCAACCGCCAGCGCCAGGTGGTGGCCTGTGACGCGCCTGATGCCGTGGCACAGGTACTGACGCTTGCCCGTGCCTTCATCTGTAACCCGGCATGAGCCTGGTGATCAGCCACTTGGGCAAGCGTTACGGCGAGGTGCCGGTGTTCAAGCACGTCTCGCTGCGCGTGGCTGCGGGTGAATTTGTCGCCATCATGGGCGAATCTGGTGTCGGCAAGTCAACCCTGCTCAACTGCATGGCGGGCCTTGACACCTTGAACCACGGCTCGGTGCTGCTCGATGGCCAGGACCTGAGCCGCCAAAGCGATGACCAACTGGCGCGCTTGCGGCGCGAAAAGACCGGCTTTGTGTTCCAGGCTTTTCATGTGCTGCCGCACCTGAGCGTGGCGCAAAACGTGGCGCTGCCGCTGATGCTGCTCAATCAGCACAACAACGCCAGGGTGCTGGCGATGCTGGAGGCAGTGGGTTTGCAGGATCTGGGCGAGCGCCTGCCGCAGCAACTCAGTGGCGGGCAACTGCAGCGGGTGGCCATTGCCAGGGCGCTGGTACATCGCCCGATGCTGGTGCTGGCCGATGAGCCGACCGGCAATCTCGACCCGCGCACGGCCGAGCGGGTGATGGACGCACTGGTCAGCCAGACCCGTGCCCATGGCGCGGCAATGGTGCTGGTGACGCATTCAAAGGCTGCCGCCGCCCGCGCCGACCGGGTGCTGCTGCTGACCGCCGAAGGTTTGACCGGGCATGCAGATCAGGCTTGATTTTTGCGACCCCCGCGCCAGCATTGCCGCGCCGACCGACCAGGCCAGCGCCGCTGGCACCAACCCTGGCGCAGGAGCGCTGCGCTGCGCTTTTGACTCGCCCCTGCAGACCTTGATTGCCGACACTGCCGACCAGGTCAAGCCGCTGCTTGATGCCGTGCAAGCCCTGGCCAAACAGGGCCGGTGGTGTGTCGGCTACCTGCGTTATGAGGCCGCAGGCGCTTTTGACAGCGCCTATGTCACCCACAACGTTGATGCGCCGCTGGCCTGGTTTGGCGTATTCGAGCAAGCCCTGCCCTGGCCTGAGTCAGAGTGCGTTGATCCTGCTGATCCTGCTGATCAGGCACCAAAGACGGCTGATGAAACACCGATTGACTGGCAATGCGCCCTGAGTCGCCCCGAATTTGACGCGCAGATGGCTTCGATTGCCCAGGCTATTGCGGCCGGTGAGTGCTACCAGGTCAACTACACCGCACCGCTGAAGGCCAGGTTTGCCGACAGTGCCGCTGGCCTGTTCGAGCGCTTGCAACGCGCCCAGCCCGGCGGCTACGCGGCCCTGATCGACACCGGTTCTGAGCAGGTCTTGTCGGTCTCGCCGGAGCTGTTTTTTGACTGGCAGGATGGCCAGATACTGACGCGGCCGATGAAGGGCACGGCACCGCGTGGTGCCACTGCATCTGCCGATGCTGCGCTGGCCGCAGGCCTGACCACGTCGCCCAAGGAGCGCGCTGAAAACGTGATGATTGTTGACTTGCTGCGCAACGACCTGTCACGCATCGCCCTGCCCCATTCGGTCAAGGTGCCTGCGCTGTTTCGTGTGCAAAGCCTGCCAACCGTGCACCAGATGGTGTCAGACGTGACGGCTGCCACGCGTCCCGGCACCACGCTGGCAGACGTGTTCACGGCACTTTTCCCCTGCGGCTCGGTCACCGGCGCGCCCAAGGTGCGGGCGATGCAGATGATCCGTGCGCTGGAGCCGCAGCCGCGCGGCATCTATTGCGGGGCCATCGGTGTCGTGCGGCCAGGTGGCCACGCCACCTTCAGCGTGGCTATCCGCACCGTTTGCTTGCACGGTGAAACGGCCACCTGCGGCATCGGCAGTGGCATCACCTTTGATGCCACTGCCGATGACGAATGGCGCGAGTGGCAGCACAAACGCGGCTTTCTGGAGCGTGCCAGCGCCGCCTTCGGCCTGCTGGAAACGCTGCGGCTCGAAGGCCGCAAGTTTCACAATTTGGAAGCACACCTGGCACGCCTGCAAGGGGCTGCTGCGCATTTTGGCTATCCCTTTGACGAACTGCGCATCCGCCAGACCCTGACCAGGGTCGCAAGCAGCAGCGAGGCTGTGCAAGGCGACCGGCATGGCCACACCCGGCGCTTGACTGCTGCCATGGGTCAGCGGGCTAAGGCGCTGGCGCAGCATCAGCCAAAGGTCTGGCGGGTGCGCCTGCAATTAGATCCCAAGGGCCAGCCAACCGTTCGTATTTTTATACATAAAAGCACCCCAGAGCCCGTATCCATTGCGCTGGCAGCTATACCTTTTGAAGCATCACAGAGCGAATTCACACGCTTTAAAACGACCCATCGGGCGCACTACGAGGCCTTTGCCCCGACCGGAGCCGGCATCTTTGACACCTTGCTCTACAACCCGCAAAACGAATTGACCGAGTGCACACGTGGCAACGTCGCCCTGCTGCTTGACGGCCAGTGGCTGACACCGGCGCTGCACTGCGGGCTGTTGGCCGGTGTCGGCCGCGCACGCTGCCTGAGTGAAGGCGTTGTGCAAGAGGCGGTGATCACCCTGGGCGACCTGCCCAGGGTGCAGGCGCTGGCCTTCATCAACAGCCTGCGCGGCTGGCTTGATGCACGGCTGGTTCAACCCAGGTAGCCAAAGGGAAACTGAATGGGTGCATCATGTTGGTGCAACCGGGTCAGGTGCGGAACCACTCATCTGATAAAATCGAACCAAGCCTTGGATTCGTCGCTTGAATGCCCTGGCCGACAGAGAGGGCATTGCGATGCGAATTGGCGAACACCACATTTCCCTGATTTTTCTGGCTGGTCTGGCCGGTTTACCAGTGGTCAACGCCACTGACCCGGTTTAGTCCGGGCTTGACCGGCTGATGCCCTTGTGATTGATGGATCTGATCAATATCCCGGTCGTCACCGCGTCGCGCCAACTGGAGACGCTTGACCGAATGTCGTCGTGCATTCTGGTCTTCACCCGCGCGCAGGTTCGCGAACATCGCTACCGCAACCCGACCGATTTACGCCAGGACTTGCCCGATTTCGATTTCAAGCGCGGCACCAGGTCGTCGGCCTGCAGGCATTTCACCGTGCAAGGCTTGGTTGGGCCGAACAAGCTGCTGATGGACGGCGCGCACATTGGCAACCCAGCAGGCGGCAGCCTTCCTGTGGCGGAGAACATTGCACTGCATCCTGCCAAACAGGTTGAGTTACTTTTCGGCTTGGCGGCGGCAGTTTGCGGTGCCGATGCGCTGGCCTGGGGGTCAACATCATCACCAGCCCGCCGGACGGTGCCAGCGCAAACCGGGCGTCACCCGGCGGTGGCGCGTGTCGCGTGTCGCGTGTCGCGTGTCGCAAGGAGGCTGCCTGCATGACCGGCATGAAAAGTGAAAATGGCCTGGCCCAGAGCGTCGGTGGCCATTGGCAGCCATCCGATCAAGCCCCGCTTGATCAGCTTTGCCCTGCTGATTTCCAGCGCAAGAGCGCCACCACGCTCGGTGGCACGGTGGTGCCCGCAGCCCAGAAGCTCGATGGCCCCGCTTGCGTGTCAACCTTGAAGGCCTTGTCATGACTCGGCTTCGGGCTCTGATGCTGTGGCTATGGCCAAGCACAGCTTGCCGGGTTAGCGCGGTCGGTCCAGGAGACCCGGCGTTACGACAGGCGCCTGGCCAGATCGCCTTGCTGATGATGGCAACCCAGGGGGCAGCGCAGTCGCGGGGCGTGGCGGTATCTGAATCGGCGCTGAAGTCGGCGCTGAAATCGGCGCTGAAATCGGCGCTGTTTTTCAAATTGCCGCAGTTTGTCTATCGCCCCAACGGGGCGCCTGACCGGCCTTTTTCGTTTTGCCTGCCGGGCAGCAATGTTTTCAACGCCGCCTTTGAGACGCTGGTGCCGATTGACGGGCGGGGGGTGACATTGAGCAAGCTCGGTGCTGCAGCACAAACCAGCCGCTGCGGCCTTGTCTTTGTCTCACAGAGCGGGGCCAGCGGGCTTGCTGCCGTGCTGCGACACCTGACCACCCAGCCAATGGTGACGGTGTCGGACATTGCCGGGTTTGCCAGGGCCGGTGGCATGGGTGAACTGACCCCGGCTGGTGGCGGCGCGCCAGTCAACATCCTGATCAATCGCAAGGCTGCACGCCTGCAAGACATCGCCTTCAATGCCCAGTTATTGCGGCTGGCCAGGGTGGTGGAGCCATGAGCCAGCGCACCCTGGCGCAGTGGCTGCACCCGCACAGCGTTCGCGGCAAACTGGTGCTGCTGTCCTGCGCGTCGCTGCTGCTGGCTGTGTTGCTGGTGTTTGCGCTGTTGGTGCTGCAGCAGCAACGGCTGATTCACAACGACTGGGCATCATCACTGGCGACGCAGGCGCGCCTGGTGGCCATTAGCAGCCAGGCTGCGGTGGCTTTTGAAGACCGTGTCGAGGCGACACGGCTGCTTGCTGCCTTCAAGAGCAACCCGTCGATTTTGCGGGCCCGGCTGATGGACCAAAATGGCCAGGTTTTTGCGCAATATCAAAGCAGCCAGCCAGACCCGCTGCTGTTGGTGATGCCCCCGGCCCTGGCCAACTCACAGGTTGCCGACGACGTGATGACGGTCTGGGCCGCCGTACCGGGTGATGCCAGCAGCCCGGCCGTGGTTGAACTGAGCGCCTCGCTCAAAGAAATGAAAGCAGCGCTGCTGCAAACGGCACTTGAGAGCGGGCTCATCCTGCTGGCCGCGCTCGGGATGTCGCTCTGGCTGTCGGTCCGTCTGGTGCGCCGTCTGGCATCCCCCTTGGAGGAACTCAGCCAGTTGATGACCGCTGTGTCAACCGATGCCACCCTGCCGACGCGCTTTCATCGGCAGGGCGACGACGAAGTGGCGCTGCTGGGCAAGGGCTTCAACGCCATGATCGACACGCTGCAGGGGCGCGACCTAGAACTGCAGGAATCCCAGCAAAACCTGGAACAACTGGTGGCGCAACGCACCCACCAGCTCACCCTGGCAACCGACGAAGCCAATCAGGCCAACCAGGCCAAATCTGATTTTCTGGCACGCATGAGCCATGAGATCCGCACCCCGATGAACGCCATCATCGGCCTGGGGCGGCTGCTGCTGAAGACACGGCTGGATGCCCAGCAGCGCGACTACCAGGAAAAAGTGCTGACCTCGTCCGATGCCCTGCTGGGGGTCATCAACGACGTGCTGGACTACTCCCGCATCGAGGCCGGCAAACTCACGCTGGAGTCAATCCCGTTCAATTTGAACCAGGTGATGCACAACCTGTCGAACCTGATGGCCGTGAAAGCACAGGAAAAGGGGCTGGAGCTGCTGATGCTGATTGATGAAGCCGTACCCCGCCACCTGCTCGGTGACCCGATGCGGCTGGGTCAGGTGCTGACCAATCTGGTCAACAACGCCGTCAAGTTCACGCAGGCAGGCGATGTCGTGGTGCGGGTCAAACGTGCCGATGAACGTTCAGCGCCCGCTCGGCCTGGCGAACAGGTCGAGCTGGCGTTTTCCGTCAGCGATACCGGGATAGGCATTCCGCACGAACGGCTGGCTGATCTGTTTTGTCCCTTTACCCAGGTTGATGGCAGCATCAGCAGGCGTTTTGGTGGCAGCGGTCTGGGGCTGGCCATCTGCAAGCAGCTCACCGAGCTGATGGGTGGGCACATTGGCGTTGAAAGCATGGTCGGCCGGGGAAGCCGCTTTCATTGCACAGCCTGCTTCACGGTGACTGACAACCAGTTGCCGACAGCGGTGCATTCCCATCATCTGGCGGGCAAGCATGTACTGGTCATCGACGACAACCACAACGCCCGCCTGGCGCTGTGCCAGATGCTGCAGCACTATGGCATGCGGGCCGAGGCCGCGTCTGGCGGCCAACAGGGGCTGGACATGCTCAGCGCTGCGGCAACCGCCGGTGACCCGTTCGCACTGGTGTTGCTGGACTGGCTGATGCCCGACCTGGACGGCCTGCAAACCGCCCAGCGCATGCAGGACAACGCGGCGGCACTGGGCGGTGCGCCAGCGCTGTTGATGATCACGGCTGGCAGTTATGACAAGATCATGGACAAGCTCGCGGCAGTCGGGTTGAACCGGGTATTGTCCAAGCCGGTCAGCGAATCTTTGCTGCACGATGCCATGCTGGAAGTCTTGATGGGAGCCCCGCTGGCCCGGGCGCACCAGCAAAACCGAGACCTCGAGCGCGAGCGCCAGTACGATTTCAGCGGCATCCGGCAGGCCCGTGTGCTGCTGGTGGACGATGTCGAAATCAACCGTTCGGTGGCGCTGGCATTCCTTCAGCAAGCCGGCATCAAGGCCGAGATTGCCGTCAATGGCGAAGAGGCGGTGGCAAAAGTCAACCAGAACGACTACGACCTGGTGTTGATGGACATTCAGATGCCGGTACTCGATGGCCTGGCCGCCACCCGCGCCATCCGCAGCAACCCGGCGCACGATTGCCTGCCGATTGTGGCCATGACAGCGCATGCCATGAGCACCGACCGGGACCGCAGCCTGGCAGCGGGCATGAACGATCACCTGACCAAGCCAATCGACTCAGACGCGCTGTTTACCGCGCTGCTGCGCTGGATCACGCCGCGCAAAGCGGGCCCCGACGGTGCCACACCGACTGGCGCCGGGGTACCAGATGGCGGATATGAACCAGCGCTGCCACCACTCGACGGCATCGACACCGGGCGTGGCCTGATCAACCACATGCACCGGCCCGCCCTGTACCGGCAGATGCTGGCTGGCTTTCAGCGCGAATTTGGCAGCACTGCCGACGACATCGACAGCGCCCTGGCGCAAGGCGACTTTGGCGTGGCACTGCGCCTGGCGCACTCGATGAAATCAGCCGCAGCCACCATCGGAGCGGTGGAACTGTCGCAATGCGCCAAAGCGCTGGAGCAACGCTATGAACAGAAGCTGCGCGCTGATGCAGAATTTCCGGTGTTTGTGCTGGCCCTGCGGCGGGTGCTGCAAAGTCTGTCAGCGCTGCCCGATGTCCAGCATCTTTCTGACAACGGGGCTGGTCCGGCGAGCGCCGCTTCATTTGATGTACAACTGGGTCTGATCGAACGTTTGAAAACTTTGCTGCGAAGCGACGATGCAGCGGCCGGGCGCCTTTGCGACGAGCTCAAAATCTGCCTGAACGACCCGCGTCAGCAAAATGATGTCATTTTGCTGCGTGACCTGATCGACGATGTCGAATACCAGGAGGCACTGATCGTGCTGGCGCGCTTGCAGGCAACTTTGTCAACTTTACGACCATGAACCCAAGTTTTACATTATTGATTGTTGACGATGAAAAGCACAATCGAACGCTGCTGACCGAACTGCTGCAAGATGACTACCAGATCATTCTGGCCAAAAACGGCGTACAGGCGCTCGAAAAAGCGCGCGAGCGCTCACCAGACCTGATTTTGCTCGATGTGCTGATGCCCGAAATGGATGGGCTGGCGGTGATCCGGGCGCTCAAGGCCGGGGACGGCACGCGGCATATTCCGGTGATTTTTGTGTCAGCGCTGGACTCCACACTGGACGAAGAGCGTGGCCTGGAGCTAGGTGCCGTTGACTACATCACCAAGCCTTTTCACCCGCCCATCGTGCGGGTGCGGGTGCGCAACCACTTGCAGTCGGTACACCAGCGCCGCTTGCTGGAACAACTGGCGATGATCGACAGCCTGACTGAAATACCCAACCGACGGCGTTATACCGAGGTCTATAAACTTGAATGGCGTCGCTGCCTGCGCAACAGCAGGCCGCTGTCGCTGATCATTGTCGATGTGGACCATTTCAAGATTTTCAACGACACCTATGGTCACGCAGCGGGTGACCTGGTGCTCAAGCGCGTGGCCAAGGCGATCCAGTCAGCACTGAAGCGGCCTGCCGATTTTGTCGCCCGCTATGGCGGCGAAGAATTCGTGGTGGTGTTGCCGGAAATTGATGCCGGGTTCGCCCAACAGGTCGCTGAAGCGATTCGGGCTGCAGTTCAAGCGCTGGCCATTGCGTTTCCAGAATCGGCCACCAGTCCCTGGGTGACGGTCAGCCTGGGTGGTGCCAGTTGGCTGCCCAGGCACAATGAGGTTGATACAGAACTGTTTGGCTGTGCTGACCACTGCCTCTACGATGCCAAACGCAGTGGTCGCAACCGGGTGCAATGGGATAGCGGCAACGGTGTGTCGCCGTCAGAAACCTGAGCATCGCCAGGCTCTGCCCTGTTTGCATCAACCTGCCGGTTTGTTTCAACACAATGGTTACAAAATGAAGCCGATGGGTTTTCCATTCTGGCTAGGCCAGGGCAGACGACACAGTCGCAGCTTGTGCCAGGAAGGTCAACAACGCCAGGACGGAAAAGACGCGATTTCTGTCAAGCGCCCGGGTCAGGCCCACTACCAGGTCCCTTACCGACTCAAACCGCGCGTGCCAGGCCCGGGCGCATCTGTTCAACATTGCAGGCCCCAATTCCATATCCAATTCACCCATGTCGTTGTCATCTCGCCTTGCCTTGCGTTTCGCCCGTGCCTGACCCAGGCGCCTCTGGTGGACGTTGCAAGCCGCCACCAAGGCGCGTAAAAGCGACCAGAACAAACCATGCTCGAACTGCTGAAGACCTTTTCCTGGCAGGAGTTGCGTCAGCACCCGTGGCGCAATGCGGCGGCAGTGCTGGCCGTCATGCTGGGGGTGGCACTGGCCTTTTCAGTGCATTTGATCAACGCTTCGGCGCTCGATGAGTTTGCCCAGGCGACGCGCTCGGTGGCGGGTCAGAGTGACCTGGAACTGCGGGCGGTGCAGGGGCATTTTGATGAAGCGCTGTACCAGCGGGTGGCACAAATGCCCGGCGTGATGCTGGCCTCTCCGGTGCTGGAAGTCGGCAGCTACATGGCCACCGCGCAGGGCAAGCGCAGCTTGCGGGTGATCGGTATCGACGCGCTGACGGTGCTCGGCGTGTCGCCGGATTTGATGCCCTTGCCCGAGCCTGGCCAAGCCACGCTTGAGGCAACCGACCAGGTGCCCGGCAACCAACCCACCGGTCCAGCGCGTGCCGGGCGCTGGGTGCTGTTTGCGCCAGGGCAGGTATTCTTGAACGCCGTGGCACGGCGACTGCTGGTCAACAGCCCGCCCGGCACTGTGATCCCCAGCCCGGCCAGTGTGCCAGTCAAAGCGGCCCCGGCAAGACCGGCGGTTTCACCCAACCCAGCTTTCACAACGCAGCAAACCATGCCAGCCACACCTGCTGGCAAAGCATCTGGCAGCTTGCCAGCCAACGCGTCTGACTTGCCGTTTGCAGCACCTGGCCTGCAGTTGCAAAGCGGCATGGGCTGGCTGACGGTCAACGTGGCAGGCAGCGTGCGCGCTGGCGGCAGCGCATTGGCGGTGATGGACATTGGCGCGGCGCAAGAGCTGTTTGGCAAACAGGGGCAGCTCAGCCGCATCGACCTGCGGCTGCAGCCGGGCACAGATCGCGATGCGTTTGCCAAAGCGCTGCAAACCCGGCCTGACTGGCCAGGCGATGTGACCGTGGCTGCAGCGGAAGATGCCCGGTCGCAGATCAGCAACCTGTCGCGCGCTTACCGGGTCAACCTGACAGTGCTGGCGCTGATTGCCCTGTTTACCGGGGCGTTTCTGGTGTTTTCAGTGTTGTCGTTGAGTGTCGCCAAGCGGGCGCAGCAGTTTGCCCTGCTGGGCGTGCTGGGGCTGTCTGGGCGGGCCCGGCTGGCACTGGTGATGTGGGAATCGCTGGCGCTGGGGCTGGTTGGCAGCGCCGCCGGGCTGGCGCTGGGCTCGGGACTAGCGGCACTGGCACTGCGGTTGCTGGGGGGCGATCTGGGTGGCGGCTTTTTTGGCGGGGCAGCGCCGACCTTGCAGTTCAGCGCTGCGGCTGCCGCGGTTTACGGCAGTTTGGGCGTGGCCGCTGCGCTGGCCGGTGGCTGGTGGCCAGCCCGCACCGCCGGGCAACTGCCACCAGCGCAAACGCTCAAGGGCCTGGGCAGCACCACCAGCCGCTCCAAATCACACTGGGTCAGTCTTGTTTTGATAGCTGTTGGCGCAATGCTGACAAGCGCTCCAGCCGTTTTTGGCATACCTTTGGCGGCTTATCTGTCGGTCGGCTTGCTGCTGCTCGGTGGCATCACTGCCCTGCCCTGGCTGATTGGCCTGCTGCTCGGGTATTTGGCCCCGCTGCTGGCACGCCAAACCCTGCCGCTGCTGGCGGTGGAGCGCTCGCGCCGCCAGCGTGACACGGCGGCGGTAGCCGTCAGCGGCATCGTGGCATCGCTGAGCCTGGCAGTTGCACTGACGGTGATGGTGGCGAGTTTTCGCGAATCGGTCACGCAGTGGCTCGACCGGGTGCTGCCAGCCGACCTGTATGTGCGCAGCGCCGGCAACCTCGGGGCCAGCGATACGGTCTTCTTCAGCCCTGAATTTGTCGCCGCCGCAGCGCAAGTTCCCGGGGTCAACAAACTGCAGGCAATGCGCCAGCAACCCGTCATGCTGCAAAGCAGCCTGCCTGCGGTGGCCCTGATCGCACGCGAGCTAGGCGACCCGGCGCGCAGCCTGCCATTGATCGACACACCGCTGCCGGTGCCAGCGGGGCAGACCGGAATTTACGTCAGCGAGGCGGTGGTTGATCTGCATGGCGCCAGGCCAGGCCAGTCCTTTCCGCTTTTTTCCAAGGCTTTTAGACCTCTGGCCCTTATAAACAAAGCGCCACCAGCTACGTTTTTTGTAGCTGGCGTGTGGCGTGACTATGCCCGCCAGAGCGGTGCCATCGCGATTGACCGGCGCGCCTTCATCGACCTGACCGGCGACTTGCGTGCCAATGACCTGGCGCTGTGGCTCAACCACCCGGCCGATGCCACGCGCATTGCCCAAGCCCTGCTGGTGCTGGCTGACCCCGCCGCAGCCACCCCGACCCGTGGCGATGGCACCGGTGGCTTGCTCGAATTTGGCACCGCCGCGCAGATTCGGGCCATCTCGCTCAAGGTCTTTGACCGCAGTTTTGCCGTCACCTATTGGCTGCAGGCGGTGGCGATTGGCATTGGCTTGTTTGGTGTGGCGGCGAGTTTCAGCGCACAGGTGCTGTCACGCCGCAAGGAATTTGGTCTGCTGGCGCATCTGGGACTGACACGTCGGCAGATTCTGACGCTGGTGGCCCTGGAAGGTGCCGCCTGGACCCTGCTCGGTGCGCTGGCCGGGCTGGGCCTGGGGCTGCTGGTGTCCGTGGTGCTGGTGCATGTGGTGAACCCGCAGAGTTTTCACTGGACCATGGACCTGCTGCTGCCCTGGCCACGCCTGCTGCTGCTGTGTCTGGCAGTGGTGCTGGCCGGCACCGTCACGGCCTGGCTGGCAGCGCGCAAGGCAGCCGGCAAAGACGCGGTACTGGCCGTCAAGGAAGACTGGTAGCGACCATTTTTCTCGACCAGCGCTTTGTTTGTTTTGTCTTTTCTTGCGCTTGCTTGCGGCAAGCCATTGCACCACTTCCAAAAGCAGATTCCTGCCGACTGGTCCCGGCCGGGCAAAGCGTTCGAATTCATGGCACTGGCTTGACGCTGCCTGGTCGCCGGGGCCAACTGGTGGCAGGCCGACTTGCTTGGTCCCTGCCAATGCCAGTGACCAAAGCGCAAATAAATGGACAGATCTGGCCTGCCCGGGCGCAGCAGAGATCACCGCAAGCAAACCAAGATGACCTGCAGTCGGCGCTGGTGCAGTCAAAATTCCTGTAGCCGCCAATGTCGGATGCAAGGGGCCTGAGAAGTTCGGAGGGTGGGCGCACCAGTCGCAAACCTGAACCGCCACAGGCCATTGATGCATTGAACAACGCCATTCCGCCATGAGTCCACTTCTGGGTGGAAATTCGCTAGCCATTCAGGCGCACACCTGGTTGGACCAGGCCAGGAGACGGTCGGACTTTTAAGTGGTTGATTCATATAGCTCCCAAGCCATGAAAGTCAGGTAGTTTGCTTAAATAGTGCGGAATATCTGCAAAGATTCATCCGCTTGAAAATGCAAGCTGTTGTTTTTAAACGCTTGATAAGTCCGATGGGCTGACAGGAGGCTATCT
The DNA here is from genome assembly GCA_035368905.1 of Rhodoferax sp. Classification (GTDB taxonomy): domain Bacteria; phylum Pseudomonadota; class Gammaproteobacteria; order Burkholderiales; family Burkholderiaceae_C; genus Rhodoferax. The sequence goes on along the minus strand of DAOSLL010000004.1, from coordinate 1,685 downwards.
GCCCTTTAAGTAATTGATTCCTATGAATTTGATGCTATGAAAATCAGGCAATTTGCCTGCAAATCAAGCAATGTCCGCCAAAATTCATCTTTGTGAAAACCCTGGTTGTGGTTTTGAAATGGTATGTGAGTCCGACAGGCTGCCGGGGTTTCAGTATCGATTGCCAGTCCGGCGATAATGCCTGCCAACATCCGCTGATCGGTATTTTCATTGACTTCGTGGCGGAATAGAAAATAGGAAATATTAATGATGGATCTGCTCCTGGCGAACGGACATGGAGAGGATGTCGAAGACATCTACGCACTCTCACCGCTACAAGAGGGGATGTTGTTCCACGTACTGCGCGAGCCAGACGCGGGCATGTACTTCCAGCAGGCCGCGTTCACCATGACCGGGTTGGCTATCCCCGCGTTCGAGCGCGCCTGGCAGCGCCTGGTTGACCGCCACCCGATCCTTCGTACATCCTTTCATTGGGAGGGGCGAGAGAAACCCGTCCAGGTTGTCCATCGCAATCTGGTCATGAAGGTGGAGCGCCTGGACTGGCGGGCCTTTCCGCCTGCAGAACAGGAGGCGCACCTGACCGAGTTCCTGCGCGAGGACCGCCAGCGCGGTCTGCCCCTCGACCAGGCCCCGGTGCAGCGCATTACCCTGATCCAGATCGCCGACAACGCCCACCACTACGTCTGGAGTCACCATCACATCCTGCTTGATGGCTGGTCTGGCCCCTTGCTGTTCAAGGAGTTGTTCGGCTTCTATGAAGCCTTCCGCCGCGGCGGCGACCTGAACCTGCCCAAGCCGCGGCCATTCGCTGACTACATCGCCTGGTTGGGGCGGCAGGACATGGAGAAAGCCGAAGCCTTCTGGCGCGATTGCCTCAAGGGCCTATCCGCGCCAACCCCACTGCCAGAGGATCGCAGCGGGGAGCCGCGGCACCTTCGCGGGGACCGCTTTGAACAGCGCCACGTCCAGCTCTCCGAAACCGTCACCACTGCCCTGAATGGATTGGTGCGGCGCCAGCAAATCACCCTTAACACATTGGTGCAAGGTGCCTGGGCTTTGCTCCTGAGTCAGTACTGTGACCTTGACGATGTCTGCTTTGGCACCTTGGTTTCCGGGCGAACTCCGGAGCTCGATGGAATCGAACACATGGTGGGGTTGTTCATCAATACCTTGCCGGTGCGGGTGCGGGTGCCGCAGGACGCGGCGCTTATTCCCTGGCTCAAGGGAATCCATGCCCAGCAGTCAGAGATGCGCCAGTACGAATACAGCCCGCTGGTCCAGGTGCAAGGCTGGAGCGAAATCAAACGCAGCCTGCCGATGTTCGAAAGCCTGGTTGTGTTCGAGAACTATCCGGGGGGCAAGGATCCCAGCCAGGCGGGGCGTGGTCAGAGTGGCAGCAAGTTCAAGCGCACCCGCTCCCCAAAGGAACGTACCAATTACCCCCTGGCAATCCTTGCCGGGCCGGGCAAAGAACTGCTGCTGCGCGCGACTTTCGACAGGACACGCTTCGACCCGGACGCAATCGGACGCATCCTTGAGCATCTGGCAGTGATCTGCAATGCGATTGCCGCGGATCCTGACCGGCATCTGGGCGACCTCGGCATCCTGTCACCGGCGGAGCGGCAGCGCGTCCTGGTGGACTGGAACGAGACCCGGGTTGATTTTGGTGGTCCGGAATGCGCCCA
>DAOSLL010000003.1:8304-22622 GCA_035368905.1 Rhodoferax sp. | reverse complement strand
AACCCCTTGCCACCACGGAAGCCTTGGGTAGATATGCCGAACGTCGGAACTTGGTGATGGTCAATCAGGCGCATCCCAGGGATGGCGCTTGACGTAATGAGGCTCTGTATGTGCCTTTTCAGTGATGTCGCAATGCTGGTGAAATCGGTTCGTCTGGATAGTGTCCCTATATTGAGCAGCGGCAGTGGGTTTGAGATAGGCTTGTAAATGATCGGTTTGCCATCCAGTGCGGCCTCGTTTTTCGGGTGTACCACGCTGATAGAGACGCCGTACCCATTGGCGACCATGGTTCGGACGACGTCGAAATTCGTTGTCCTCATTTTGATGTCTGGCGTGATGCCGGTTTTTTCGAAAATCGATAGAAAATAGTCCCGGCTGATGGGCAGATCTAGCAGAATGTACGGGTCGCTCTCCAAGTCTTTCATCTCGACAGATGGTGCCTGGGCGAGTCTGTGATCAGGGCTCAACATGATCAGGGGGTGACGCCCTACAAGGGATTCAAACCACAGGTCTTGTGGGATATGCATATCGTACGTAATCACGAGGTCAATGACTGCGCGCCGAAGGTATCCGATCAGCTGATCTTGGCTTCCGTCAATGGGCTCCACCGAAACGGCAGGATGGATACGCGAGAACGTCTGGCAAACCTCCGGCAGAAGGAGTGGGGCCAACGTGGTCAGGCATCCTAGTGAAATCTTTCCTCGCAGTTCACCAGTCACAGTGTTACTTATGTCTTGCAGGCCGCGAGTTTCTTCGAGTATTGTTCGAACGCGTCGCCGTACTTCATCGCCCGCGGTCGTCAGTTGTAAGCCACTCGATTGCCGGGTAAATAATCGTATTTCCAAAGATTCTTCAAGTTGGGCAATGGCTACGGAAATGGAAGGCGCGGAGACATGGATTTTTTCTGCCGCCCCGGTGATTGTCCCGCAGTCTGCGACCGCTACAAAATATTCGAGTTGTTTAAATGTGAAATTCATGACCTTGCTTTTGGCCTCTCTTAAGAAAAAAACTCCCCTGAATCGGGTTTTCATGGCCTCGGCCACCACCGCAGTGATCGTAAAGCTCAGTGTGCTGGCTCGGTGTCTGAGTGCCACGACGCTACGCGTAAGCTGCTGTTCATCGTAGCGTTGCTGTCCTTGGTCGATGAATTCTTCCCCCGAGTAAACATGGGGGCCGTCTCAGGAAACGGACATGAACCCCTTGTTTGCCAAGTCCTCAATTCATGACAGCGTTAAGATAAAGGTTACACCCGTACATTCAGCCTTTCGGGGCAGGATGACTTGCCTGCTGGCCCTGATGGGATTTGCTAGTCGACACCTCAATCAGAATGCAGCACTCGGAGTGCCTCGTTTCCTGCGGGGCACTTACAGGATCGACGCCCGGTGCACGCGAAGGGCTTCCAGGACAATGTCCTTGAGCTGTACGCCGGCATATTCATCCACGTGCTTCAGCAGGGATCGCCGCATACGTGGTTCCCAGAAACGTTTAATATGCCCGGCAATATCCGTCAAGGCCTGTTGCCTGTCCGGCATAGTTTCAAAAAACGAGCCGATCTGGTTCGCCATGATAACGAGGTTGTCTGCGTTCATGACACACTCCTTGATTCAAGTTTTCCACATTCCAGGCGCAGTGGCTGGGTGTAAACCACATGGCTTTGGTGGCGCACAAAACCGAGCAAGGTTACATGAGCTTCCTTGGCCAACTGCACCGCCAGACTGGTAGGCGCGGAAATGGCAGCCAGGAAGCCGATGCCCAAGGTGGCCGCTTTTTGCACCATCTCGTAGCTCGCGCGGCTGGTGATCAATGCAGCACCCGCAGAGAAACTTCGCTTCTCCGAAGCCATGGCGCCTATCAATTTGTCCAGCGCGTTGTGCCGCCCGACATCCTCGCGGACCAGTTCAAGTCGGCCATCCGAACCAAGCCAGGCCGCAGCGTGCGTGGCTCCTGTTTGATGTTGCAAGTGCTGATGCATCTGCATAGCGTCCATGCCAGCATACAGCGCTTCGGCTGAAAAAAGCGCAGTACTGTTGACAACCGGCGGGCGCCGGATGGCTTGCTCGAGCGTCTCGGCGCCGCACAAGCCACAACCGGTACGGCCTGTCAAATTGCGCCGTTTGCTCTTGAGCTCGGCAAACCGCCCGCTGGCGATTTGCATCTGCACCTGGATACCATTTTTCGTTGCCGAAACCTCGCAGTCGAACAGCTCCGAGGAATCGGCCAGGATGCCTTCGCTAAGGGAAAAACCCAGCGCAAAGTCTTCCAGGTTGAAGGGGGAGGCCAGCATCACCGCGTGGGAAATGCCGTTGTATTCAAGCGCAATAGGCACTTCCTCTGCTAGCGTGTTCAGGCACAGTCTACGCTGGTCATTACGCCACTTTTCCACGGAGACCTGTACCAGCGTCGCTCGTTCTGGGGACGTTATTGCATTCATAAAATCTCGCATTTCCCCGTTTACTTGCCGACCACGGCGAGACTTTGCTCGCCTGCCGTGACTGCACCTGTGGCAAGGCCGACTTGTTCGCTCGAGAAACGGTTGTATTTTCTCTGCCATTCCGACGGCTGCGTGACCGGCATAACCTGCACCGCCGTGACCTTGTATTCCGGGCAATTGGTGGCCCAGTCGGAGTTGTTGGTTGTGATCACATTGGCGCCCGACTCCGGGAAGTGGAAGGTGGTGTACACGACGCCGGGCTGCACCCGGTTTGTAATGGTGGCGCGCAGCACAGTTTGCCCGGCGCGCGATTCGATGCCGACCCAGTCGTCTTGCTTGATGCCGCGTTCTTCCGCGTCGTACGGATGGACTTCGAGCCGGTCCTCGCTATGCCATTGCACGTTGTCAGTGCGGCGGGTTTGGGCCCCCACGTTGTACTGCGACAGGATGCGGCCGGTGGTCAGGATCAGCGGGAATTTGCGCGAGACCTTTTCAGCGCTGGCGAAGAACTGCGTGTTTATGAACTTACCCTTGCCGCGCACGAATTCACCGATATGCATGGTCGGCGTTCCTTCGGGCGCTGCATCGTTGCAGGGCCACTGGATGCTGCCCAACTCGTCGAGCTTTTGGTAGCTGACGCCACGGAACGTTGGTGTCAGCGCGGCAATTTCCGCCATGATCTCCGAGGGATTTTGGTAATTCATGGGATAGCCCAAGGCATTGGCCAAGGCCACGGTGACTTCCCAGTCGGACTTGCCGGCTTTGGGCGGCATGACCTTGCGCACGCGTGAGATGCGGCGTTCGGCGTTGGTGAAGGTACCATCTTTTTCCAGGAAGGACGATCCTGGCAGGAAGACATGGGCGTATTTGGCAGTCTCGTTGAGGAACAGGTCCTGCACCACAATACATTCCATCGCAGCTAGGGCAGCGGTGACGTGTTGCGTATTCGGGTCGGACTGGACAATGTCTTCGCCTTCGCAATACAGGCCCATGAAGGTGCCGTCGACTGCCGCGTCGAACATGTTGGGAATGCGCAAGCCTGGCTCCGGATCCAGCGTGCATTGCCAGGCTTCTTCAAATTCGGTACGCACCGTTGTGTCGGAGATGTGGCGGTAGCCCGGCAACTCATGCGGGAAAGAACCCATGTCGCAAGCGCCCTGAACATTGTTCTGGCCGCGTAGGGGGTTGACGCCCACGCCTTCGCGGCCGATATTGCCGGTGGCCATGGCCAAGTTGGCAATACCCATCACCATAGTTGAGCCTTGCGAATGTTCGGTGACGCCAAGGCCGTAATAAATCGCGCCATTCTTGCCGGCGGCAAACAGTCGCGCCGCGCCGCGTATTTCTTCGGAAGATACGCCGGTGATGGCGGCCACGGCTTCCGGCGAGTTGTCGGGTTGCAGCACGAATTTCTGCCAGTCCTGAAAGGACTGCTCTTCGCAGCGTTCGGCGATGAAGGCTGCGTCAAATAGGCCTTCGCTCATGATCACATGGGCCAGTGCGGTGATGACGGCCACGTTAGTCCCCGGCATCAATTTCAAATGGAAGTCGGCCGCGATGTGCGGCGACTTGACCATTTCGGTTGTACGCGGGTCGATCACGATTAGCTTAGCGCCCTGGCGCAGGCGGCGTTTCATCTGAGAAGCAAACACCGGGTGCGCTGCGGCTGGGTTGGCGCCTATGATCATGATGACGTCGGCCTTCATCACGGAGTTGAAAGTCTGGGTGCCGGCCGCTTCGCCTAGGGTCTGCTTCAGGCCATAGCCGGTGGGCGAGTGGCAGACGCGGGCGCAGGTGTCCACGTTGTTGTTGCCGAAGGCGGCGCGCACCAGCTTTTGCACAAGATAAGTTTCCTCGTTGGTGCAGCGCGACGAGGTGATGCCTCCTATCGAGTCCTTGCCGAACTTGGCCTGGATGCGGCGAAACTCCGACGCGGCGTAATTGACCGCTTCGTCCCAGGACACCTCCTGCCATGGGTCGGTGATAGCCTTGCGGATCATGGGCTTAAGCATGCGGTCCCTGTGCGTTGCGTAGCCCCATGCAAAACGGCCTTTGACGCAGGAGTGACCATGGTTGGCATGGCCATTCTTGTTCGGAATCATGCGCACGACTTCGTTGCCTTTCATTTCGGCCTTGAAGGAGCAGCCGACGCCGCAATAGGCACAGGTGGTGATCTTGCTGTGTTCGGCCTGCCCCATCTTGATGACGCTTTTTTCGGTCAGGGTCGCGGTCGGGCAGGCATCGACACAGGCGCCGCAGGAAACACATTCGGACTCCATGAAGCTCTGGTCCTGGCCGGCTGACACACGTGAGTCGAAGCCGCGCCCGCTGATCGTCAGCGCGAAGGTGCCCTGGGTTTCCTCGCAGGCGCGAACGCAGCGGTTGCAGACGATGCACTTGGACGCGTCATAGGTGAAGTAGGGGTTGGATTCGTCCTTCGCCAGCTTCAGGTGATTCTTGCCATCGTAGCCATAACGCACGTCGCGTAGGCCGACCACGCCGGCCATGTCCTGCAGTTCGCAGTTGCCGTTGGTGGGGCAGGTCAGGCAGTCCAGCGGGTGGTCGGATATGTAGAGCTCCATCATGCCCCTGCGGATTTCAGCCAGTTTGGGCGTCTGGGTCCTGACCTTCATGCCGGGCTCGCAAGGCGTGGTGCAGGAGGCCGGGTAGCCGCGGCGCCCCTCGATCTCCACGAGGCACAGGCGGCAGGAGCCGAAGGGTTCCAGGCTGTCGGTGGCGCACAATTTTGGCACGTTGACACCGGCGTCCACTGCCGCGCGCATCACCGACGTGCCGGCTGGGACGTTGACCTGCACACCATCGATTTCGATGGTGATGGTCTTTTCCGATACACGCGCCGGTGTGCCGTAATCGAGTTCATTGAGCTGGTTCATGGGGAATCCTTCGCTTGTTCTTGTGAGTGGGTTCAGGCAGCTTTTTGCAGGGGAGTGCTGCCGAAATCTTCAGAAAAGTGGTTCAGCGCGGACAGCACCGGGAAGGGCGTCATGCCGCCCATGGCGCACAGCGAGCCGTTGAGCATCAGGTCGCACAAGTCGCGTAGCAAGTGAATCTGTTGCGGCCGGTTCTCGTTGGCGATGATCTTGTCGACCGCTTCTACGCCGCGCGTCGAGCCGATGCGGCAGGGCGTGCATTTGCCGCAGGACTCTATCGCGCAGAACTCCATCGCATACCTCGCCTGTTTGGCCATGTCGACGCTGTCGTCAAACACAACTAGGCCGCCATGCCCCACACCTGCGCCAATGGCGATGAAGGACTCGTAATCCATCGGCGTGTCGAACAACGATTCCGGTAGATAGGCGCCCAGCGGACCACCGACCTGCACGGCGCGGATGGGCCGGCCGCTGGCGGTGCCGCCGCCGAAGTCGATCAACAGTTCACGCAGGGTCAGGCCAAAGGCTTTCTCGACCAGGCCGCCATGTTTGATGTTGCCGGCAATCTGGAAAGGCAGGGTGCCACGTGAGCGGCCCATTCCGTAGTTCTGGTAGAAAGCTGCGCCGCGCGCCAGAATCAGCGGCACGGCAGCGAGCGAAATGACATTGTTGATGACGGTCGGTTTGCCGAACAGGCCTTCCAGCGCAGGAAGCGGCGGCTTGGCGCGGATGATACCGCGCTTGCCTTCCAGGCTTTCGAGCAGCGCGGTTTCCTCGCCGCAGACGTAGGCGCCTGCCGCCTTGCGCACTTCGAGTTCAAAGGCCTGGCCGGAATCCAGGACATTGGGCCCCAAATAACCATTCTCGCGCGCGATGAGAATCGCCTCGGTCAGAGCCGCGATGGCATGCGGGTATTCGGAGCGGACGTAGACATAACCCTGGGTCGCGCCGACGGCCAGGCCGGCAATCGTCATGCCTTCTAGCAGCATGAAGGGGTCGTCCTCCATCACCATGCGGTCAGAAAACGTGCCGGAATCGCCTTCGTCGGCGTTGCAGACAATGTATTTTTGCGCGGCCTGCGCACCGAGCACGGTTTTCCACTTAATGCCGGTCGGGAAGGCCGCGCCGCCGCGGCCGCGTAGCCCGGAGTCCAGCACCTCTTGGACGATGTCCGCTTGCGCCATGCCTATGGCACGCTGCAGTCCGGCATAACCGTCGTGCGCCAAGTAGTCGTCCAGCGAGAGCGGGTCGATGATGCCAACACGCGCAAATGTCAGCCGTTCCTGATTTTTCAGGAAGGCAATCTCATCGGTCAAACCTAGTGCGAGCGGATGGATCGCGCCCAGGGCAAAGCCCGAGTCGAACAGGCTGGCCACCGCCTCCACCTCCACCGGGCCATAGGCCATACGACCCTGTGGGGTGGCGACTTCGATCAGGGGTTCCAGCCAGAACATTCCGCGGGAGCCGTTGCGCACGATGCGAATATCTATCCCGCGCGCCTGCGCCTCACGGGCGATGGCGTCTGCCACATTATTGGCGCCCAGCGCAATCGCGGTTGAATCGCACGGCACATATACCGTTGTTTTCATGGCGTACTCCTTTTCTCATCAAGCAGACGGTCGAACTTGCCGGACGACACTCGGGCATGGAGGTCGTTGCCGAACATAACGGCCGGGCCGCAAGCGCATTGGCCTAAACAATACACAGCTTCCAGCGTGAACTTGCCGTCGGTCGTTGTTTCATGAAAGTCACAGCCCAGCACCGCCTTGGCATGCACCGCCAGCGCCTCGCCACCCACGGCCTGGCAGGCCTCGGCACGGCAGATCTGCACCACATGCCGGCCCGGCGGTGTTTGGCGGAAGAAATGGTAATAGGTGATGACGCCATGCACTTCGGCGCGCGAGACGTTGAGCGCATCGGCAATCAGTTGCACCGTTTCCGGCGGGATATAGCCGACTCTATCCTGCACCCCGTGCAGGATAGGCAGCATGGCACCCGGCATGGCCTTGCACTGGCCGATGATGGCCTCGACAGCACGCCTGTCAAACGCTGGCAGCGTGTTTCCGGGCTTCTTTGCCACTATTTGTATGACCGAGGAATTCATGCTTTTTCATTCGTGGATGTTTAATTAAATATGCTTTTAAAAACATAATAAATCGGTAAATTACCTTGATTTTCTTAATATATCACTGAAAAATTTAAGAAGAAATAAGCTATTATTTGCATAATGTATAAAGTCGCCATTCAACCGCACTGGGAAATCACCTCAGATGCAGACGTACCTTTGGACACGGCAGTCCTGCTGGAACTGCTGGTGGCCATCAAAAAGACTGGATCAATCGCGCAGGCCGCCCAAACAATTGGCCTTTCCTACCGTTACGCCTGGGGCTTGCTGCGTGATGTGGAAAAACTGTTTGGCGACACCCTGATGGACAAGGGCAGGGGGCGCGGTACAGTGCTCACGCCATTGGCGGAGAAATTGATTTGGGCCGACCGCCGTGTTGCGGCGCGTCTGTCGCCCATGCTCGAAAGTCTGTCTTCCGAGTTGGAGCTGGAACTCAACAAGATGACGGCGGGCAAGTCCAGGACGGTGCGCCTGCATGCCAGTCACGGTTTTGCGGTCGCCGCCTTGCTCAACGACATCAACAACGCCAAACTGCCCATTGAACTACGCTACCGCAACAGCACAGAAGCCGTGGCCGCGCTGTCCCGTCAGGAATGTGATCTGGCCGGTTTTCACGTGCCGCTCGGTGACTTTGAAAAGCCCGCCGTTGCGTTGTATGCCCAATGGCTCAACAAAAAAACTCACCGCTTGATTCATCTCGCCGTACGCAGCCAGGGGCTTTTCGTGGCAACCGGCAATCCCCAAGGCATTCACGGCCTGCAAGACCTGACCCGGGAGGGAGTGCGCTTCGTCAATCGCCAGGTCGGTTCTGGCACACGCATGCTGCTGGAGCTGATGCTGGAAGGGGCTTCGCTTTCGCCGAATGACATCAATGGCTTCGAAAACACCGAATTCACGCATTCGGCCGTGGCCGCATTTATTGCCAGCGGCATGGCCGAGGTGGGCTTTGGCGTGCATACAGCAGCGCAGCGTTTCGGGCTGGAGTTCATTCCGTTGGTGCAGGAGCGTTATTTTTTCGCGCTACCCGTCTCCGCGCTGGATGACCCGCTGATCCAACAAGTGATTGGCCTCCTGCAATCAGCATCTTTCCGTGAAGAGGTAGATACCCTGGCTGGTTATGACGCGACGGACACCGGAAAAATATTGTCGTTGGCAGAAGCATTCGGGAGCAGCGATCCGACCAATTAGCGCTCAGCACAGACACCCGCGAGGCATTTCCCGAGCTGGACAAACTCGACGCGGCCACCGTCAAACAATTGATTGAAGCAGCGATGGAGGAGGCAAAGCCAGCAGCGGAAGACATGCATGTGTTGTTGCCAGACATTGTGCCCACCTCAAACACCTTTGTATTGGCTGCCTGTGGCTTGGGGCTATGGGCTGTGGGCTGTGGGCTACATCGCTGTGAGCTTGCAAAGCAAAGTATGGAAACCGTTGCGTCACAGCACCCAAGCGGCCCGCACCATGGCCGGGGGCGATTTGACACATGACATAGCCCCTGCTGATCAATCTGAATTGGGCCAACTGCAAAACGCCTTGCGCCAAACCAACATCAACCTGCGCAGCATCATTGGCGATGTGCGCAGCAACTTTGAAAGCATCAACCTGGCAACGCAAGAAATTGCCACCGGCAACATGGACTTGTCCAACCGCACCGAATCTCAAGCCAGCAGCCTGGAAGAAACGGCGGCCAGCATGGAGCAGCTGACCGGCACTGTGCAGCAAAGCGCCCACAATACGGCGCAAGCGAATGCATTAGCGGTAGACGCGTCAGAAACCGCCAACAAAAGCGGAGCCATCGTGCAGCATGTGGTCACTACCATGCAAGACATCAGTGCTGCCTCGAAAAAAATTGTCGACATCATTGGCTTGATTGATGGCATAGCTTTTCAAACTAACATCCTCGCGCTCAATGCTGCCGTAGAAGCCGCCCGCGCTGGTGAGCAAGGGCGTGGCTTTGCCGTGGTGGCCGCTGAGGTGCGGTCTTTGGCCGGGCGCAGTGCGGCTGCGGCCAAAGAAATCAAGGTGCTGATTGACACCTCTCTGAGTAAAGTAGAGGCTGGCACTTTGCTTACCGGGCAGGCGGGCAGTGCCATGCAGCAAGTGATTGAATCCACTGCACGCGTGACCGTGATCATGGCCGAGATGACCGCCGCCACGCGTGAGCAAAGTCTGGGCATTGCCCAAGTGAGCCAGGCAGTCAACCTGCTTGACACTGTGACCCAGCAAAACGCAGCCCTGGTTGAAGAAGCTGCCGCTGCGGCTGGCAATTTGTCCGAGCAAACCGACAACCTGACAAGTGCGCTGGGCGTTTTCAAACTGCCAGGCGGTGACAGCAGCGCCGCAGTCAACCGCACGCCTGCCCTGCTGTCACGCTCAAGCGTCAATGAAAGCAACATTGATCTCGACAGCGCAATCAAAACCCATGCCGACTGGAAGCTCAAACTGCGCAACGCCAGCGCGGCGCATGACACGCTGGACGCAGCCACGTTGTCGCGTGATGACTGCTGTGTGCTTGGCAAATGGCTGCATGGCTCTGGCCGCGCCAGTTACGGGCATTTGCCGCAATTTGTGCAGTTGATTGACCGCCATGCCGACTTTCACCAAGAAGCCGGGCGGGTGGCCACCTCCATCAACCAAGGCCGCTATGAGCAGGCGCAATCCATGCTGGGGGCTGGTACGGGGTTTTCAAACGCATCCAACGCGGTGGGCGTGGCCATCAAGAAACTACGTGAGGCCACTGGGCTTTAGAGTCTGCCAAGTTCAAGATACAGATATTTAAATGGACACTTCCAACTACCGCACCGCCGTCGATGCCATTGCCATCTACACCGAGACTGATCTGGCAGGCACCATCACCCACGTCAACCCAAAGTTTTGTGAAATCTCGGACTACAGCAAACAAGAGCTGCTGGGACAAAACCACCGCCTACTCAATTCCGGCCACCACCCATCGGAATTTTTTGAAGACATGTGGCGCGCCATCACCAGCGGCCAGGTGTGGCGGGGTGACATTTGCAACCGCGCCAAAGACGGGCAGCTGTATTGGGTGGCCAGTGCCATCATGCCGCTACTTGACCAAGCTACCGGGCTGCCGCGCAAATACATCTCGATCCGTTTTGACATCACCCCACGTCATCTGTTGCAAAACCAGTTGGCATTTCAGGCTGAGCATGACGTGTTGACTGGCCTGGCTAATCGCCAGCTGTTGCAGCAAAGGCTTGAGCATGCCATGACTCAGGCTGATCTGGGGTTGCGGCAAATTGGCGTGTGCTTTGTCGACCTGGACGGCTTCAAAGCCATCAATGACCGTCTGGGCCATGCCTGCGGTGACCAACTGCTGATACAAGTCGCACAACGCTTGACAGATACTGTCCAAACCAATGACCTAGTGGCACGACTGGGCGGTGATGAGTTTGTGGTGGTGCTCACACAATTGGGTAGTTTGACAGACGCTCGACCGATTGTGGAACGCGTGCTGGCGGCTTTGGCCATGCCATTCACCTTGCCAAGTGACACGGTTAATATTTCTGCCAGCGTCGGGCTCACCCTGTACCCGCACGACAAGGTCAGCGCAGACGCCCTGTTGCGCCATGCTGACCACGCGCTTTACTCAGCAAAACAAGCCGGGCGCAACCGTTTTGAGTTTTTTGACGTAGCGCACGACACTGACACCTCGGCGCATTACCGGATACTGGCAAGCGTGACGCACGCCCTCAAACACCATGAACTGGTGCTGCATTACCAGCCCAAAGTCAACATGCGCTCTGGCCAGGTGGTGGGCTTTGAGGCACTGCTGCGTTGGCAGCATCCGCGTGATGGTTTGGTGCCGCCACTGTCCTTTTTGCCCTTGGTGGAAGAAACTGACCTGATCATTGACATTGGTGAATGGGTCATTGACCAGGCACTGGCTCAGTTGGCAAGCTGGGGCGCGGCAGGGCATGTCTGGCCAGTGAGTGTGAACATTGCCGCGCGGCATTTTCACCAAAGTGATTTTGTACAGCGACTGCAGGCCCTGCTGGCTCGCCACCCCAGCGTGCCGCATCAGTGGCTGGACATTGAGGTGCTGGAGTCTGTGGCCATGCGGGACATTGCGCAGGTGCAGCGCACCATCAAGGCCTGCCAGGCCCTGGGCGTGACCTTTTCACTGGATGACTTTGGCACCGGTTATTCGTCACTGAGCTACCTGAAATACCTGCCTACCGAAACGCTCAAGATTGACCGCGCCTTTGTTCGAGATATTCTGGATGACAAGGACGACCTGGCCTTGACCGAGGCCATCATCACCTTGTCTACCGTGTTCAACCGCAATGTGGTGGCCGAAGGTGTGGAGTTGGCCGAGCAAGGCGTGCTGCTGATGCGCCTGGGCTGCGATGTGGCTCAGGGCTTTGGCATTGCCAAGCCCATGCCCGCCAGCGAAGTGCAAGCGTGGGCCTTGGAATACACCCCTGCGCCCAGCTGGGGTGCCTGGGCTGACGTGCGCTGGGAGTTGAGTGACTTTCCCCTGCTGGTGGCGCAGTACGATCACCTTCAATGGGTCAAGCGTGTGGTGATGGCCGTGGATGGCGGCAACTTGGGGTTAACTGCATCGCAGTTAACTGACCACCACCAATGCCGCTTGGGTCATTGGTACTACGGTCACGGCATGGCCCGCTACGGGCACTTGGCTGAGTTCAAAGCATTGGAATCCGTGCATCAGCTGGTGCATCAGACTGGCGTTGAAATCATTCGCCTGCGTGATGCCGGGCAAATGGATGAAGCGCGTGTCGCCTGTGCTCAGTTGCTGGGCATGAAGGATGGCATATTGAAGTTGCTGGATGGTTTGGGCAAAGCTGTGTTGCGACAACATTAAATTACTGACCCCACTCACACGTCAGGGCGCGGGTATTTTAGGCAAGCGTATTGGGTTTCCGTTCCACTGCACCTCAGACCCCAAGTAGAGCCACCAATGCTGGACGTACCGGGCGTTATGTTAAGTAAATGGTTAAATTTCTTTAATATTTTTTACCATTTACTATTGTTTTGGCGTACCATGAATTATTAGAGATTGACACAAAGGTGACGAAATGGCTATTACTGTTGACACTATCGACCGCACGACCCTTGAACATTTGGTGGAAGCGGGGGCCGTGAAGGGCGCAAGCATTGTGGGCCAGCCGGGCGGCTGGGGTGTGGTCGTTCATTACGGACTGACCGAGCGCGTTTTAGCGGCCAGGCGTGGCGCGATTCGCAATTTCAAAAAATTCGAAACGCTGGTGGATTACCTCAAAAGCATTGGCCTTGCTAAATACCAGGTGGACGCCACAGAATATGAACCGGCAGCGCCTCCGTCAGATCGCAAACGCACAGACGCCGCCGAACGCATGAAGGACGCGCACGCCGCTGTTGCATACCGCAACTGGCTCGAAGGTAAGGTAAGCGCTGCAAGGGCTGGGATGGCTGACGGCAGTAACAAGCCCATCCCGGATGCAGAATGGGCCACTGAACGCGCCGAATGGGAACGTGAGGCCCACGGAGCGTGAAAAAAGTCATTCGATTGCAGTCGTATCGCCAAAGCTTGCGGGAACTCGCAGCAATAGTGGCCAAAGACAATCCAAGAGCCGCCGCCAAACTGCGAATCAACATCGATGACCAGGTGACGCAGCTTGCAGACCCGAATTTCCCGCGAAAAATTGGGCGTGTCAAAGGCACGTTCGAATTGGTTGCGCACCCGAATTACATTGTGATTCTGGAGGAGAGTGCAACGACTGTGACAGCGTTGCTCGTCGTGCACGCGAGACAGCAATGGCCAAACTGACAAATTGAAAAGCGGCTTTGCCAGGTGTCGAAACCACCCGGCAAAGCCTAACCAAATCCAACTGTATAAGAGTCAAAAATGGCTACTAACGAGAATACCAAAAAACCAAAAACAGAGTCTGAAATTCAGGCCATGCTTGCAAATTTGAAAGCCAGAGGCAAACCCGGCCCAGTTGTCATACCCGGCGACCTCATGATCACGGCACAGCCGCCGACCGTTGCACAGTTGCCACTTTGGGCCGAACCAGTGCGCGGCGTGCCAAATGCAGTGCTTCGCTCTGCTTTGTTTGGAGCAATCAAGCGTGGCAAACGGGCATACCAGCAGGGCGTGAAAAAAGCCAGCGTCGAGGGCGTGACCGTCATTCACACCGGCCCACAGCTTGATCAAGCAGATTTAGACGTTTGGCAGCAATGCTTGCACTTAGCCCGCACTGGCGGGCTTGGCACGCGCATCCAGTTCACCGCAGGAGGTTTTTTGAAAGCCATCGAGCGGGGCACTGGTAAGAGCCAACATGAATGGCTCAAAAATGCCTTTCGCCGCCTGTCGTCGTCTGTTGTCGAGGTGGCAGAAGGCAAGCGAGCCTACTTTGGGCCGATGCTGCACAGAGGCGCACGTGATGAAGAGACGGGGAACTATGTCATCGAGATGAATCCAGACATTGTGAAGCTGTTTGGTGCGGATGGGTGGTCTAGCATCGAATTTGAGGCCCGCAGGGCGCTCAAAAAAAAACCCCTTAGCCAATGGCTGCACGGCTTCTATTCGAGCCATGCAAGGCCATTCCCCATGAAAGTCGAGACCCTGCACAGATTGTGCGGGAGCGAAGCCAAGCTTTTGAAACACTTTAGGGCCGAGCTAAGGGATGCGCTGGACAAGCTGGCAGAGGTCACAGGCTGGACGCATGAGATTGACGATAACGATCTGGTGCACGTCGCCAAGACCGGCACGGACAGCCAGCAACGGCACCTAATCGCAAAACACGGTCAAAAACTGATCAAGAAATTAACCCAAAAATAACGGCATAGCGCCGACTGAAACGCCCTTCGGGGCGTTTTTTCGTTCTCACTTAGCCATACGGCA
>DAOSLL010000003.1:0-8204 GCA_035368905.1 Rhodoferax sp. | reverse complement strand
TAGCACCGACCGTGGCACGGCATAGCACCGACCGTGGCACGGCATAGCACCGACCGTGGCACGGCATAGCACCGACCCATCCACAGGCCAGAAAACCCAGCAAACCCGCATGGATGCTAGGTTCCTGAAGTTTTATTAACTGCCCCTAATCCTCTCTTAATCTTCTTTTAATACCGCGTGCGACCCGCGCACCGTGCTTCTCATTCAAGGCACCAACTCCAGACCCCCCGCAAGGGGGGTAGAGACAGAGCCCCCAAGTCGCTCACTTCGTGTGCTCCAGGGCTTCGCCCTCGCCTACGACTCACCCAAATACCATTAAGTGACCCCTAGGGATCGAATCCGCACCCCCGAACCGCACTTCGTGTCGGTTCACAGGCCAACAGATCACCACGGCCACAGCACAACACAGGCGCAGTCAGGGCTTCGCCCACCCCACAAGGGGGTTCCCACCATCCGTTTATCAGGATGGCGAAGGGGTGAAGCGAAGTGCGAACAGCGCCAATCCAACACATCCAGGTGCAAGCCATCATCTGAACACCCGTACCGCTTCGCTACATGCCGCAAGCGGCATAAAACAGCCGTTCCTGCGATCTTCCGAAAAATCTAAAGGGATTGGGTGCCACGCGCCTTTTGAACGCGCCCAAGGCCGTTTTTAAAGGTTTTGCTGGTCGCCGCCATTTTCCGCGCCTAAAAATATTTTTCTCAATTCGCAGCATAACGTATCATAACAATCATATAATAACGTAACGTAACGTAACGTAACGTAACAATTAAGGAGTGTGTCATGGGTCGTGAATCAACAATCACGTTTGAGCAAATCGCAGCTGTCGCTGATGCAATGAAAATTGATGGTGTCAAGCCAACATCCCGAGCCGTGCGCGAACGCTTGGGCAACACGGGAAGCATGGGCACCATCAACAAGTTGCTTGGGCGCTGGAAATCCGGCCAAGAGCGACAAATCAGCGCCGCCCTGGTACTGCCGCCCGCATTGCAGCGGGTGTTGTTGGAGTTCATGGATACCGAATTGACCGCAGCACGCACCACGCTTGAAACCGAACTGGCCGACCAGCAGCAGGAAGCCGCCGATCTGGCAACCGAGAACGAACGCCAGGTAATCGAAAACGACACACAAGCCGAACTGATCGAACAACTACGCTCTGACGTAGCCGCCCACCAAGGCCGTGCCGGTCAACTGGAAGCAGACCTGACGGCAAGCCGAAAAGAGGCCGTGCGCGAACGCAGCGGGGCCGAGCTGGCCCGCACGGAACTCGCCAAGGCCCAGCTTCACCTTGAAGCCATGCCGCGCCTGGAAGCCGATTTGGTAGCTTTGAGAAACGATTTAGAAAAAGAACGCAAAGCCTGCCGACAAGCCGAGCAAGACGCTGCCGTGTTTGCCGCAAAGCTGGAAGCCGCCGAGCGCCGCGCAAAAGAAGCCGACGCCCGTACAGAAAAAGCCTCGACTGTTGCCGCCCAGATAGCTGACAAAGCGGATGCGGTGGCCCGTGAGCTGGTGAGCGCAAACGCTGCCGTGCAAGCTGGACAAGCCCGCTTGGAGAGCGTTGCCCGCGAAATAGATGATGCCAAAAAGGCCGTGGCCACGGCCAACGCCGATGCAAAAAAATCAGGTGAATCCGCCGCCGAGTTGCGCGGCCAGGTTGAAGCATTGCAGGCCCAGGCAATCAAGCCAGCACTCGAAGCCGCCGCCAAACCAGCAGCCAAGACCGCCAAAAAATCATGATCGAAACAATTGACGCCCTGCAATGGGCTGGCTGTGCAACCGGCGTGGCCGGTGCGTTGCTCCTGGCACTCAACATCAAGCGCTCGGGTTGGGGTTTCGTACTGCTCCTCATATCCAACGGCTTTTGGACTGCATTTGGTAGCTGTACTGGGTTGTTGACGCAACCTGGTGCAGTGCTTAAATTTTTACTCTTTTAATCAAATAAATTAATGCATAAAAATGCTTTTAAGTAAATGAATAAAATCATCAATCGGGAAGTGTTGCGATGAATGCCCGAAGTAGCTCAGAGATAGACGTTTTGCTTTTCGCAGCATGAATCTTCAGCTTTTGATGTTCAGCTTCTGTCACTTGGGCATTGATGCGTACAAGCACCGGCTCATCTTCCATTGATAGATTTTGCTTGCTGACACTAGGACGGCCCGCAGCCAATCCGGTAGTTTTTTTATTCGCGTTCATTTGCTATTTTGCTTATTTGAGTAATTGCACTAATTCGTTTTTGAGTGCCAGGAAATCTGTCGCTGCGTCGCCGTTCGGCTCAATGTCAAAAACGGTCTGTCCGGTTGCAGCCGTGCTTGGGTAAGCCACTCGCTGCATGATCCGGCTTGTTAATACGGGCAACCCGTAGCCAGCCAGTGCGTCGGCAACCTCTTGGCCAAGCTTGGTGCCGGTAATAGCACGCGAGACAACGAATGCAGCCTGCAGCCGCCCATCTGTGACTTCAATCCGCTGTTTAACCAGGTCAACCAAATCCGCAGCCGCCCAGATATCGTAGGGACTCGGCTGGACTGGGATCAAAACAAAATTAGCAGCTTTGATTGCAGACACCGCCAAATCTGACGCTTGGGGCGCTCCGTCAATCACAACAAAATCAGTTTTTGCCAAGCTTTTTAAATCTCGTTCGATTGTCGGGCGGTCGATTCCAATCACCGACAAAGGCTGTTCGGCACGAGCTGCCGAACAGTCGCGTGCGCTGCCTTGTGGGTCTGAGTCCACCAGCACGACGCTTGCACCGTCGAGCTGCAACACCCTCGCCAAGTGCGTAGCAATGGTGGTTTTCCCACTGCCGCCTTTTTGATTTAAGACTGCAATCACTTTCATGAGGTTCCTTCATTTACACTAAAACATAAAGAAGTATATGTGTTTTTGAGTAAAAGAATAAATACTTCGTCACACCACAAAAAAAGACTGTATAAAAAACACGTACTTTCACATGCACCCTGCAAACCCCAGCGCGTGCTACGCACTCGGAAGGGCTTCGCCCTCCCCGCCTCTGCGGCCGCCCACCCAATTCAGGCGTGCCGCCCCGCTGTCGCGGTTCCCCCTACATACCAACACAACACCACGGCTGACGCCGGGGCGCAGAGCGCCCCCCGTGCTAGGCACGGTGCCCCCGAATGCACCTGGCGGCGCATCAACCTACAACACCATCAATAGGCCCCAAGGGGCCGCACAGACACCCCAAATGCAAGACGGAACTTCGTGTCCGTCAGGGCTTCGCCCGGCACACAAGGTGCATCCCAATATCCGTCGATCAGGAAGAAAGGTCTTGCAGCGGCACTGAAGGCAACGCCAATCCAACACCACCAGGAGCAAGCCACCACTGAACAGCCGTACCGCCTTCGGCTACATGGCTTCGCCATAACTTCACCTGCATTCCATCCAACCAACCCGCGAAGCGGTGCATTCGGCCATTCCAGCCACTTTAAGCACCCGGTCAATAGGTTAGGCTTGAGTATGAAAAAACGGCCCTGAGAGCAACATGAAAAAACGGCCCGTAGGCCGTTTGAATCGTTTTTAGAAAAAATCACGGTATCACCCATCCAATATTTCCATCTTTCCAGCCGAAGAAAGTTTCAACCTGTGGGACACAGAGTTTTTCCCCTTTACCCGTTTTCCCAATGATCCAACGTTCAGCCTGGCAGCGAGCCGCCAGCACGCCGCCGCCCGCCGTGAAAAATTTATAAGCCAACTGGCCTTCTGGAGTGCCCGCCCAACCTTTTGCCGCGCTTAAATTTGCAATCGCCGTCGCTTGTTCAGCCTTCAAATTTGCAATCGTTGCCGCCGCCTCAGCATCTTTTTGTGCAAGTTGAGCCGCAACAGTTTTTTGTGACACAGCCGCCGCAGCAATCAGCTTCTCATCTGCGTCCAACCGCGCCCAGGTGCCACTGCCCCAACCCAACATCAAACCGACCAAGAGCACGCCAGCCGCCGCAGCAATCGCAACCGGCATTGTTTTAGACCGTGCCGCACTTTCTGCCTGACCCGTCAAGTCGTCAATGTATTTATTAACGCCTTTGTCAAATGCCGCCGTAGCTAATGGTTCGAGAGAACCAGCAACAATAGTTTGCACTTTTCTAGATGCATCGTTCACTACCAACTCAGCTTCACGCTCAGCCGTTTTTACTGAATTGTTAACTGCATCATTTATTTTTTTAGGTGCTTCATTGAACAAACCGTTGTAGTGATCAAGAACCAAAAACAGCAGCAGCATTGGGTCATTCTGACCAATTTCCATGCCAGAAGCCACCGCCAGTATTTTTTGAATGTGCTGGTCAGTAACCTTCTTGCCAGTCAGTTGTTCGATTGAATCCCTCAATGCCAATGCCATTTGGTTCCCCTGATTTACTTGATTTTTTTGAACTGTTCGGCTGCGTCTGTCTTGAACCGTTGCAGCGCAATTTTTTCGCCAAACTTGAATTGATCAACTTGACTCAATGCCAAACGATCAATATAAATTTTGTCTGCAACTTCATCGTTCAAATCCGGTAAATTGATTGTTGCTACCTTCTTTGAAAGTTCGCTCTTGTCAAAAAGAACAAATTTATCAGGAGACCCAAAGTAAAGATTTTTAACAATAGTTGTATCAACCGTGCATTTTTTAAGTACACCGTTGATCAAATTCAGACTGTCGCGTTGGCGGTTAATCGTCCAAAGAAGCTTTACAGCAATGCCCAATTGTTTAGCACCAAGAAGCAAATCATTAAGGTTTTGTTCTATGGCTTCTGTTGCTCTTGCCGCCGTGTTTACAACAACCTGTTCATTACTTTTCGCCCATTCAGGCATCAAGTTCATGAGTGCAATCCAGCCGACTTGTGCATCCATGTTGATCAACTGTTTTTTTATTCCAGTGTCGTTTTCATAGGCTTTGTAAACCTCTGCATTGCTGTTGTCAGTTTCAACAATTGTTACCTTATTTTTGTCATCACTGTTAACCAGCCAATCGACCAAAGCCAGAGACACCATTGTTTTACCAACGCCGCCCTTGCCACCGCCACTGAGGTAAATCGTTGCGCTCATTTAAAGTGCCTCATCTTTCTTAACTGTAATTTTTGAATTGTCAGTTGTTGCTTTTTCATTAGCAAAATCAGCCGACTTTGTTGCAACTGGCTTTTGTGGTTTAACCGCATCAATCACCTTTTTAGCTACCCGTGGCTTCTTGTTTTTGTTTCCAATAATTTCTGTAATCGTTTTCGGCAAAATACCAAACACATCATTCTTCATTGCCTCTGAAATTTGGTTTACCGTGTAACCATCATTCACCAACTGTTGAAGTGCATCACGGCGCATATTGAGAATTTCGTTTTTGCCGACCTTGCCTGTCAATTCCCCCGGCTTTGTGGTTCGTAACTTGGCAATCATCAAATCCATTTTTTCAATATATTCGGTTGCTTCGTAGAGTTCGCGTTTAGTTGCCATATGTGTCTTTCATGAAGTTAATCGTTATAGCATTCTAGGACTCAAATAATCAAATCGTTCTATTGAACGTTGCTTTAAAGTGAATTTGTAGATTGCATTTACATGTATCGTTCTTAGAATATTAGATATCGTTAACACAAAAGAAATGTACAGGATGGCCCTTGTCACACATATAAAAACCTACTGTTTTTCCATGTGCGCCAAGGTACGTATCAACGTTCGGCGGCTTCGCCTTCTCACATTGACACTCACCCCTGCAATGGCTCTGCCCTTGACCCGCTTTCCAACATCCAACAACCCCGCAACTGGAGCCACCCATGGTTTTTCAAAAGATAGGTGATGACGAGCTTGACGCCGTTGTCAATGTTCGCCTCACATCCGAAGAAAAGGAACGCCTGCGTGACGACGCGGACATGGCCGCTTTGTCAATGAGTGCCCTTGTTCGTGCCCGGTACTTTGGCCGTCCCGTGGTTGCCCACGCCGACCAAGTGATGATTAAGGAGTTGCGCCGCTTGGGCGGTTTACTCAAGAAAGTGCATACCGACAGTGACGGAGCCTACAGCGCCGAAACATCGGCGGCGTTGTACCTGGTGAGCGAAGCCATCCGAAAAGTCAGCAAGTCATGATTGCCAAGAAGATACCCAACACCAAAAAGAGAAGCACGAAATCTGCCCGTGCTGGCGGGCTTGCGGAATACATCACCCAGCCCGAACTAACGAACAAGATTGAAAAGTGCATTTCCAGCGAAGCCGTCAACTTTATAAGCACCTACCTTAAATCGCAAACCGCCGAGATGATCGCGCTTTCACAGGAAGCCGTGAAATCCAAAGACCCAATTGACCATTGGGTTTTGAGTTGGAAATCAAACGAACGCCCGACACCCGAACAAGCCCGCGAAGCCGCCGCCATTTTCATCAAGCAGTGCGGCCTTGAAGGCCACCAATACATCGCCGGCCTACACGACGACACCGAGAACATGCACTTGCACATTGCTGTGAACCGGGTACACCCGGACACCTGCAAGGTGGTCAAGATCAACAAAGGCTTCGACAAAGAAGCCGCGCAGCAATCCATTGCCATCATTGAAAAGGTGCAGGGCTGGAGCGTTGAGACAAACGCCCGCTACCGCACCAACGACCGCGCCGAGCTTGTCATTGACCCGGCCACCAAGCGCCCTCAGATATTCACGGTAGGCGAAAAGCCGATACAGCCAACCACCAAAGCCCAGGCGATGGAAGTGCAGACCGGCGAGAAGTCAGCGCAGCGCGTTGGCATTGAGCAAGCCGCCCCGATCCTTGCCAAGGCCACCAGTTGGAAAGAGTTACACGCCAACATGGCAACAACCGGTATGCAGTACCAGCGCAAAGGCAGCGGTGCCGTGGTGCAAGTTGGTGACGAGTTGGTGAAAGCCAGCGACGTAGCGCGCACCGCCAGCCTCTCAGCCCTGCAAAAACGCCTTGGCCCCTATCAACCACCACAGGAAATTAAACCCAATGAATACCACCATCACGCCAAAAAGCCGAACCCTATTGCGCTTGGAAAAGAGGCCGGAAACGGTATGCGCAAGCTGTCCGAATGCAATCTGGCAGTCCTTACAAATCAAGGCCAAACCCGGCGTGCGGGTGTACTGCACATTGATGCACGTCCTGGTGGACGACCTGTTGACGGACTGCGACGGGATGCCCGACCCGGACGAACCATTAACACCGAATTAACACGTCAGCCACTGAAAGACAAACAGCCAGGATGGAATGAATACATTGCCATCCGGGACACCCAAAAAGCAGCCAAAACGCACGAGACGATTTCACTTCAAATGAGCCACAGCGCTGAACGTGCTACGCTGGCCGCGAAGCTAAAAGCCGAGCGATCAGTTATTTTTTCGGGCGACTGGAGAGGCAAAGGCGAGGCGAAAAACTTGTTACAGAGCTTCACAGCAACGCAGCAAGCGGCTGAAAAACTGGAGTTACAAGATCGTCAACGCGATGAACGAAAGGCGTTGCAGGACAAATACAAGCCGTTGCCCATGTACAAGCAATGGAAAGAACAGCCGCAGATTGTCAGCCTGCACGTTCAGCCGCTCATTGACCAACACATCACCCGCGACCAGCAAGTAACG
Source organism: Rhodoferax sp. (assembly GCA_035368905.1). Lineage (GTDB taxonomy): Bacteria > Pseudomonadota > Gammaproteobacteria > Burkholderiales > Burkholderiaceae_C > Rhodoferax. The sequence goes on along the minus strand of DAOSLL010000003.1, from coordinate 651 downwards.
GTTGCTCAAACGCTCAGGTCACTAACCAACAGCATTGACGACCGCCGACACATCACGTACCAGCTTGATCGTAAAAATGTTTTTCGGGATGAAGGCCGAACGATTGCAATTTTGGATTTGAAATCAGACCGGGGCATTGCCGCCGCACTGGCGACCGCACAGCAGAAATTCGGGCAAACCCTTGAACTCACCGGCTCTGACGCTTTCAAGAAAAACGCCGTGGCCGTGGCCGTGGCCAATAACCTCACATGCAAGTTTTCAGACCCCGCCCTGGACAAGCTCAGAGAGCAGTTGCAGCACGAGAAGTACGAAGCAGCACGAGAAGCCAGCCGCGCCGAGCGCGAGCGCCTTGCAGCCGAGCAGCTTGAGAAATCCATGGAAACCGGCCCCCTGCATTCCCCAATCCAACAAAATGATGATGTTGTGGCCGAGTGGGAGGCTGAGAAATCATCCCCGGAACGGGATAGCGCACACGCTGAACAACTCCCGCCAGTTGACTACCTGGACGAAATCCACCGGCAGATCGAGCTGGCCCGCGCAGCAGCCGACCACCGGAGCATGTTGGCGCAATCCGCCACTGTGGACGGCGACCACGACGCCCCGGCCAGCGGCACCATCGTCGCGTCGAACGAGGAATTTGTGGCCGTCCAC
>DAOSLL010000002.1:0-23352 GCA_035368905.1 Rhodoferax sp. | reverse complement strand
CTGCGCGATCAAATGCCAAAGGGTCATGCCCCGCAGGCTCCGGCGCTTGCTGCAGCAACGCCGGGATCCGTCACCGATGGGGTCGCTGCCGGTACCGCTGCCGAACCGGCAGCACTGTTTATTGGCCAGCGTGGCACCCGGCTCACGGCGCAGTCAATCTGGCAGCGCCTGAAAAGCCGCAGCTTGCAGGCTGGCCTGGCATTGCCGGTGCACCCGCACATGCTGCGCCATTCGTTTGCCAGTCACCTGCTGCAGTCGAGTAGTGATTTGCGCGGCGTACAAGAGCTGCTCGGCCATGCCAACATCAGCACCACACAAATTTATACCCGACTGGACTTTGGTCATTTGGCAAAAGCATACGATGCAGCGCACCCGCGGGCGCATCTCAAGTCAAAGGGTTCAAAATAGCGGTTTATCTATCAATTCAACGGGTGATGTATGCAAAAACAAATCAGCGTGGTGTTGGACAACAATGACGAGTTCACCTTTCATGTGCACGACGGTGTGCCGCTGGCGCATGATGCAGCGCGCGCCTGGCTTGATCAGCAGTTCGTCGCGCTTGAATGCGAACCGCTGCGGGCCAGCGGCAAGGTGCTGACCGCCGACAAGATTCTGGTCGTCACCCAGGCCGCCGGGCCGACCCTTTTCGGCGATGCCAAATGGGCGGCAGAATACGTCGCCGCAGTCAGCGCCGCTTTGGGCAAACCGATGATCCGGGTTGATGTGCCGGCGATGGCCATCACGTATTGACAATTTGCGTCCGTTTGTTTGGGATGCCGCTGCAGCGTCCAGTCATCCATGAAAACCATCCGTCTCAAACCCGGCAAAGAGCGTTCGCTGTTGCGCCGCCACCCCTGGTTGTTTGAGTCTGCCATTGCCGATGGCAGCGCCGAAGCCGGCGAAACCGTGCGGGTGGAGTCCAGCGACGGACAGTTTCTGGCCTGGGCAGCGTTCAGTCCGGCCGCCAAGATTCGCGCCAGGGTCTGGAGTTTTGATCAGCATCAACGCCTGGATGCATCGTTTTTTATAGCTGCTTGCGCTTGTTCCATAAGGGCTAGAGCACGTTTTGACATCAAAAGTGATGGGCTGAGGCTGCTTCACGGCGAAGCCGATGGCCTGCCCGGTTTGATCGTTGACCGCTACGGCGACACGCTGGTGGCACAGTTCACCTCAGCCGGGGTCGAGCGCTGGAAAGACGTGATTGCCGAAGCTTTGCTGGCGACCACCGGTTTGACCAAACTGTATGAACGCAGCGATGCCAGCAGCCGCACGCTCGAAGGTCTGCCCGAGGCTTGCGGCTGGCTGCGCAGCGCGGGTGACGTGGAACTGCGGCTGCAGGAACACAACTGGCAGCTTGCCGTCAACATTGCCGATGGTCACAAAACCGGCTTTTACCTGGACCAGCGCGACAGCCGCCAGCGTTTTGCCGAGTATGCCCGGCGCCTGAGGTTTGAGCGGGTGCTCAACTGTTACTGTTACACCGGCGGCTTCACGGTGGCAGCGCTTGAAGGTGGCGCGGCCCATGTCACCTCGATTGACTCATCCGGCCCGGCGCTGACCAAAGCCGCTGCCAATGTGGCGCTGAACGGCTTTGCTGCCGACCGCGTCAGTTTCATGGATGCCGACGTGAATGCATCCCTGCGTCAGTTCATCGAACAGGGCCGCAGTTTTGATGCCATCGTGCTTGACCCGCCCAAGTTCGCCCCAACCGTGGCGCATGCCGAGCGTGCGGCGCGTGCCTACAAGGACATCAACCGGCTGGCCTTCAAGCTGCTCGAGCCCGGTGGCGTGTTGTTTACCTACAGTTGCTCAGGCGGCATCAGCGTTGATCTGTTTCACAAAATTGTCGCCTCAGCGGGTTGCGAGGCCGGCGTTGACGGGTTTATCCTGGAGCGCATGGGCGCAGCGCCTGATCACCCGATGACCATCAACTTCCCCGAAGGCGAGTACCTCAAGGGGCTTGTCGTGATGCGCAAATAGTCAGCCGGTCTGATCGTCGTTACACTCGCTGCCTTCTATTACGCACGCACCATGAGTTTGATACCTGCCACCATCCTCACCGGTTTTCTCGGTTCCGGCAAAACCACGCTGCTCAAACGCGTGCTGTCCGAGGCGCATGGTCAGAAAATCGCCATCATCGAAAACGAGTTTGGTGAAGAAAACATCGACAACGACATTTTGCTGACTGACTCAAAAGAGCAGATCATCCAGATGAGCAATGGCTGCATTTGCTGCACCATCCGCGAAGACCTGCGCGAAGCCCTGCAATTGCTGGCCGCCAAAAAACGCCAGGGGTTGCTGGACTTTGACCGGGTCGTGATCGAAACCACCGGTCTGGCTGACCCGGGTCCGGTGGCGCAGACTTTTTTCATGGACGATGAGATCGCCGAAAGCTACCTGTTGGACTCGATTTTGACGCTGGTGGATGCCAAGCATGCGCAAAAACAGCTTGATGATCGTCAGGAGGCGCGTCGCCAGGTCGGTTTTGCCGATCAGATTTTCATCAGCAAGACTGATCTGGTGTCCCCAGACGAGACGCGGGACCTGCAACACCGCCTGACCCACATGAACCCGCGGGCACCGCAAAAGGCCGTTCATTTTGGCGAGGTGGCGTTGTCTGAGGTGTTTGACCTGCGCGGCTTTAACCTCAATACCAAGCTCGACATTGACCCGGATTTTCTTAAAGAAGAGGTCCATGAGCATGCCCATGAGCAGCATGACCATGGCGAGCACTGCGACCATCCTTCCCATCAGGGCGGTCATCATCACCTCCACGATGACGACGTGAAGAGCTTTGTATTCCGCTCAGACCGGGCTTTTGACCCCGCCAGACTCGAAGACTTTCTCGGGGCAGTGGTTAATATCTATGGCCCGCGCATGTTGCGCTACAAGGGTGTTCTTTATATGCAGGGCACCGCGCGCAAAGTGATTTTTCAGGGCGTGCACCAGTTGATGGGAAGTGATCTGGGCCCGGCGTGGGGCCCGGACGAAAAGCCCTGCAGCAAGATGGTCTTCATTGGGATTGACCTGCCTAGCGACATTTTTCTGCAGGGTCTGGAAAAAAGCCTTGTTTAAGTTGATCTTTTAGCGAAACGGATTCTCTATGTTTGGCTCGCTTTTGCAAATGTTGGGGTTGCCTGTTTTCAAAGCTGTACACTCGCGCGCCGGGGAGGTAAGCCCGCCCAAGGCAAGCCAGCCCGTCGATGCCGCCAGCTCACTGTCGGCATCAGTCACCAAGGCAAGCACAGAAAAACCTGCGAGGAGGTCCACCGTGACAGTAAAAGTCGTCAACCCAGAAGCCATCTCCACTCAATCCGGCGGGGTTGCCAAGTCCCTCAAGTCAGAAGTCCGGCCAGCAGCCAGGTCGGCCGTCAATTTGGCTACTGCTGCCAAAACCCCCAATGTGGTTACCGCCAAATCTGCCAAGCCAGCCTCACCCATGTCTAAAAAGAAACCCGAAGAAGTGACTAACCCAACCCAAGTTGAACCGGTACCCCATGCCGCCAAAGTGCCCCGGGTCACCCCGGCGGCGGTGGTCAAGCCAGTGTCCGGTTCGCCACAACTGACCCCGCTGGGCGTGCCGGTGCGATCTGGCCGTCCGTCGTCGCGCCTGGCGCAACTGACTGTGCCGTCGATGGCCCAGTCGGTGGCATCCACGGCTGCCAAGTCCAGTTTTACCCAGATCAGTGCGGTCGCGCCAATCACCCCGGTACTGGCATCGGCAGTCAAAAAGGATCCTGCTCTGGCGGACAACTGGAAGACCAAGCCAGTGGCCGATCTCAAGGATGCCGAAGTCATTGCCATGCCTGACGATGCCTACATGAACGACACCCAGATGGCGTTTTTTCGCATGAAGTTAGTCGAGCTGAAGAACGGCATTCTCAACAATGCGGGTGAGACCACCGAGCATCTGAGGGAAGACACGGTGGTGGTGCCAGACCCGGCTGATCGCGCCACCATTGAAGAAGAGCACGCGCTGGAGCTGCGCACACGTGACCGTGAGCGAAAGCTTCTGAAGAAAATCGAGCAATCAATCAACCGCATTGACGCAGGCGACTATGGTTATTGCGATGAAACTGGTGAACCCATTGGCGTCGGCCGCTTGCTGGCCCGGCCAACCGCGACGCTGTCGCTGGAAGCGCAACAGCGTCGGGAACTCAAGCAGAAGATGTTTGGAGACTGACGCATTGCGTCCAGACTGCGCGGGCTCCTTTCATGGCAACACGTGGCATTGGTACCGGTTTTCTCTCCAAAGTGGCCAAGTTTGTGCTCAACCCGACGGTAGATTGGGTGGATCTCGATAAGCCCCCTGCAGTGAGCGAGGAAGTCAACAGCAAGCATGCGCTCAAGCAGATGATTGAGCGCAAGCAGTACAACGATGCGGTACGCAAGCGTGAGTTTGACAAATTGCGCAAGTTGCGCCGCAGTGCAGTGCCGGACACGACCAGCGCCACACTACCGCCAACTTCCGATCAGGACAGTTGGGGCTATGCGGTTTACCAAGAACGCGCCAACACGCTCAAGAAAATTGACGAAATTGAAGCGCAAATGTCCAAACAGTGGTGGAAGGGGCGCGATGGGCCTGCGTCTGGGAAAGCGGCTGGCCGTGGACTTGCGTCGCCAGTCGCCCAGCCAGGTAACCCGGCGCAAGAACCGATGGGGATCGACAGCGCCTTTGCCACCACCATGCCAGCCGACCTGATCGAAAGCGAGAACGGCGAGAACAGCCAACAGGCACCGCCTGTCAGCCAGTTGCCAGTCCCAGCCGTCACAGCACAGACGGTTACCGGCGTCCTTACCACCCCGGCTTTTATTTGCGCAGATGCACAGCAAAACCAGGTCGATCCAAGGCTTGAAGAGGCGGCCATTCGGTTTGCCAACAGTGACGACGGCGGGGCTGAGTCGGTACTGCTGATGGCGTTGCAGACACCCGCAGCACCCACTGAGTTGGTCAGAGCCTGGGCCAGTGCGCTGTTAGACCTGTATCGGGCAACCGGTCAGCGGGCCAGTTTTGATCAAATCGCGTCGGAGTATTCGCTCCGGTTTGCCTGTCCGGTGCCGACCTGGGTTGCTGGCTTGCAATCTCCAGGGTCAGACACTGCAAACGCAACACCGGTCCAGTTGTCGCAGACAGACCGTGCCGGTTACACCTGTTGGAGTTGCCCCGCAGAGCTTGATGCAGCCGATGTAGCCCAACTTCAGTCCTTGGTCAAAAGCAGCCTTGCGCCCTGCTGGCTGGACTGGAGCGCCCTCAAAACCATCACTCCACAAGCCGCCCAGCCGCTGGCTGTGTTGTTGGCGACCTGGTGCACGCTGCCCTTGGTGCTGCATCTGGAAGGCACTGAGTCGCTGGATCATCTGCTGCGGCTCCACACCCCCATGGGTGACACCCATGTCGCGCAGTTCTGGTGGCAACTGCGACTTGATCTCATGCGCATCCTGCGGCTGCACGATGAGTTCGAGTTGCTGGCGCTAGACTTTTGCGTGACTTATGAAAAGTCGCCCCCCACTTGGCAAGCCGCTCGCTGTCAACATATCGAAGGACCAGGAGCGACTGCACAGGCGGCGCTGAGTCGCCCTGCGGCGACTGCCCTGTTGCCAGCCATGCACCAGGATACCGCTTCGCCCAATCAGGCACTGGCATTGACTGGCGAGGTGTTAGGTGATGCATCGCAGGTGTTGCAGGCGCTGCAAACGGCCTTTGCCGCCAACAACACCTTGGTCGTCTATTGCGCAGATTTGATCCGGGTTGATTTTTCAGCCGGTGGCAGCATCTTGAACTGGCTGGCCAATGCGCAAGCGACGGGTGGGCACATTGAATTGCGTGATGTCCATCAACTGATTGCCGTGTTTTTCAACTTGATCGGCATCAACGAGCACGCACACATCATTGTGCGAACAAATTAGGACGCCTTTATTTCTATGGATCAATATCACGGAACCACCATCATCAGCGTGCGTCGCAACACGCCCAGCGGCATGCAAGTCGCCATTGGTGGAGATGGGCAGGTCACGTTAGGCAATATTGTGGTCAAAGGCACAGCGCGCAAGGTTCGCAAGCTCTACCACGGCAAGGTGCTGGCTGGTTTTGCCGGGGCCACAGCCGATGCCTTTACGCTGTTTGAGCGCTTCGAGGCCAAGCTGGAAAAGCATCAGGGCCACTTGGTGCGCGCGGCCATTGAGCTCACCAAGGACTGGCGCACCGACCGAGTGTTGCGCCGTCTGGAAGCCATGCTGGCGGTCGCCGATCTGGAGGCATCCCTGATCATCACCGGCAACGGAGATGTGCTGGAGCCTGAAAACGGCATTGTCACCATTGGCTCTGGTGGGGCCTACGCTCAGGCCAGCGCCATGGCGTTGCTCAATCACACCGAACTCAGTGCCCAGGATATCGTCCGCCGCTCATTGGAAATTGCTGGTGAAATCTGTATTTACACCAACATGAACCATACGATAGAGACCTTAGAGGACATTGCGGGACAGACCAAGAGTCACGTGCGCAGCGGAGCTGCGGGGAAGTGAACTTTGCTCTGTCCCCAACTGATCGTCGGCTGTCCCATTGCGGGACAAAGCCAGAATGACGTGCAAGCACCTTTGTTCTGTCCCCAACACTTTGTCGGACATCCGGCTGCTTGCACTTTTCCCCACTGCTTGATTTATGTCATCTCTTACCCCCCAACAAATCGTCTCCGAACTCGACAAGCACATTGTCGGCCAGCAGCAGGCCAAGCGCGCCGTGGCCATTGCGCTGCGTAACCGCTGGCGTCGCCAGCAGGTTGATGCTGACCTGCGCGGCGAAATCACGCCCAAAAACATCCTGATGATTGGTCCCACCGGAGTTGGCAAGACCGAAATCGCTCGCCGCCTGGCGCGCCTGGCTGATGCCCCGTTCATCAAGGTAGAGGCCACCAAGTTCACCGAAGTCGGTTATGTTGGCAAGGATGTCGATGCCATCATCCGCGACTTGGCCGATATAGCCGTCAAGCAGACCCGCCTAACCGAGACACAAAAAGTGCGAGCTCGGGCCGAAGACGTGGCCGAAGACCGTGTGCTGGACATTCTGATTCCAATGCCCAGGCAGGAGTTTGGCGTGCTTGAAGCGAACGAACCTGAGAGCACGGCGCGTCAGAATTTTCGCAAGAAATTGCGCGAAGGCCTGCTTAATGACCGGGAAGTCGAGGTTGATCTGGCGCATGCCGCACCGCAGCTTGAGATCATGGGCCCGGCCGGCATGGAGGAGATGACCGAACAATTGCGCGGCATGTTTGGTCAGCTCAACCAGAACAAGAAGCAGACCCGCAAACTGAAGATTGGCGAGGCCCTCAAACTGCTGGCTGATGAAGAAGCGGCCAAACTGGTCAACGAAGACGACATCAAGACGCAGGCGCTGCAAATGCTGGAACAAAACGGCATTGTCTTCATCGACGAGATTGACAAGGTGACCTCACGCTCGGAGGGTAACGGGGCTGAAGTGTCGCGCCAAGGCGTGCAGCGTGACCTGCTGCCGCTGGTCGAGGGCACCAGCGTCTCAACCAAGTACGGCACAGTCAAGACCGACCATATCTTGTTCATTGCCTCGGGTGCCTTTCATCTGAGCAAGCCCAGCGACCTGATTCCCGAGTTGCAGGGGCGCTTTCCGATCCGGGTTGAACTACAGTCGCTGTCGGTGCAGGACTTTGTGGCCATCCTGACGCAGACCACAGCGTCGCTGGTCAAGCAATACCAGGCGCTGCTGGCCACCGAGCAGGTAACGGTTGAATTTTCTGACAAGGGCATCACCCGGCTGGCGCAGATTGCCTTTGATGTCAACGAGCGCACCGAAAACATCGGTGCCCGTCGCTTGTCAACGGTGATGGAGCGGCTGCTCGACGAAGTGAGCTTCAATGCTACCAACCTGGCAGGTCAGACGATCATGGTCGATGCCGCCTATGTCGAATCGCGCCTGGCTGAACTCAGCAAGAACGAAGACTTGAGCCGCTACATTTTGTAGCTTTGCGGACCGAACGAGCGCAATGGTGCGCCAGGCGAATCGCCCGGGTCTTGCCCGCCGGGGCGATGCGCGACAAACATTTTTCCAGTGCCGTGCTGCCGCAAATGTGACATACCGGTGTGCTGCATGCGCGCACCAGCGTTTTGAAGCGGTGGTCGCTGGCCTGCCAGCAGCCATCGTCGATCAGCCTGCAGATTTCGGATTTTCAGTTTGATCAGCCCGCTGGCGTGGCGAAATGTTCATTGGCCAGATAAACCGCAATGGACGGTCACGATCAACCGGAATAGCCTGCTAGCGCCAGCAGGCTGCGGGTTTGCTCGGTGATTGTGCGAACCATGTCGGGCTGCAGCCGGTGCAGCCAGTGCAGCGGCAGGCGGGCCGCACCGCAGCGCGCGCCTGCCAGCATGCCGACCAGTGCCCCGGTGGTGTCGGCATCTTCGCCCTGGTTCACGGTGGCAACCAGTGCCTCCTCAAAGTCGTCGAAAAGTGTCAGGTAGTGCAACACGGTTTGTACCGTATCGGCCACATAGGCGCTGGCGTAGCCACGGTACGGCTTGAAACGAAAAGCCGGATTGTCAGTGGTCCACTGCGCTGCCCAAAGCTGGCAGGCGCTGTGGTCTGATCCTGCCAGCAGCAAATGCAGCAGTCGGCCCAGGCCCAGTGTGGCCGCATCCGACAGCGGGTGATGGTGCGTCAGCCGCGCCTGCGCCATCGACACACGCTCAAATGCCGCCTCGTCACCCAGGGTGGCCAGCGCCGCAGGAAGGTTGCGCATCAGCGCGCCATTGCCGCCGTCACCAGGGTTCAAGCTGCCTTGCAGCGAACCTTCACGCATGTAGCGCACGATGCCGCGACGGCAGGTGTTGCCGCAGTCCACCGGCCGGGCCTTGAACCAGCGCACATAGGCATCGCCAATGGCGCGAACCAGCGTGTCGTCGCCATCGGCATGATGCCTCAAAGCCTGGCTGCCGCCGATCAATAGGGCCTCGCCCAGCGCCAGGCTCATGGTGGTGTCGTCGGTGACCTGACCGCAGGCCAGTTTGAGCCAGCCACCACCAATGATGTCTCGGTGGACTCCATATTGGTAAGCGATCTCGCGCGGCAACATGAATTCGACGGTAGCCCCGAGCGCATCGCCAATGGCAAACCCCAGGTAAGCCCCCAATGCCCTGTCAAGTAAATCAGGCATAACGCGCCATCACTTCAAAATTGCCACCCAGCGCCAGCACCTCCTGCTCGCCCTGCAGCACCTGGCCTGGCAAAAGCTCAGGAAACACCAGCACCTTGCTGACCGGCATCTGCACTTCAAACACCCAGTCGCCAAAGCACGAGGCATCTTCCGGCGACAGGCTCAATGACACAATGTTGTTCAGACGTACCGTGCAGCGCCGGTTTTGCAGCCGGCCGGCAACGACCTGCTCTTCGCACTGATTGCTGCCGCGCCACAGGCGCAGGTGCTGGGCTGGCGCGCAGTGGGATTGGGTGCGAATGCGACGCAGCGACCATTGGCAAAACTCAAACAGAAGGTCAAGCTGCTGGTAAATATTGTTGTTGTTGAGCCGACTAGACGCTTTTTCCTGCAGGTAAGTGATCCAGGCGGGTGACGGAAACCGGGCCAGCGGTGCCTTGTGAAAGCTCGGCAGCAAACCAAAACGGCTCTCTACCCAGCCTTTGAGCACTGCTCCTGCGGCACCATTCGAGTCCATGCCCCAGCCTTGCAGCAACTTGCGCCAACTGCTGCGCCAGCGCCGCTGCTCGGACTTGCCCATGCTGCTTAGCTCATGCGGTTCGGGTTTGCGCAGCCCAAAGGCAATGCTCAGATAGTGGACAAACATGTCTTGCGCCTCGGTCAGAGTCTGGCTGCTTTCCAGCAGGGTGAACAGGCCAGGATGCGTTTCACAGGTGCCGGCAATCGTCAGTGGCAGAGGATGGCTGTTGAACGCAGTGCTGGCCAGCAATTGCGTTGGCAACCCCACCAGGTTTGTACCGTACCAGCGGCTGGGCTGGTCAAGTGCGTCATCCTCGCCCACTCAAACCGGGCGGTTTTCGTTGGGGTTGCGCACCGGACCCATCAGCTTCAATCCTTCTTCATAGCTGATGGCATCAAAGCTCCCTTTGAATTTGAGTGCTGCATCGGCGACCGCGTCGAGTTTGCCGGCTGTGTCTTTCTTCTTCAAGTCGTTCTTTTCCAGGTAGAGCAGTTCCAGCAGTTCGTTATAGACGGTCGATTCATCAATCGGCAACACATAGAACGTCACCCCTTGGTAGGCAACCTGGTATTTTTTCGACAGATCAATGTTGTTGCAAAACAAAAAGTACTTTCCACTGGCACTTAGCGCATCGCCCAACACCTCGGCGACATCTTTCAGGTAGGCAAAACTCAACAGGTAGCCCGCAAAGAAGGGGATGTGCTGCTCGCCGACGTTGGCAATCGCCATCGCCTGGGCGCTGAACAATTCGGGTGGGCGGGCTTCGTCGGCCAGCTTTGGCGCAAAACGCAGTGCCAGCTCACCACGAAATCCGACGCGACCGGGCTTGCCGGTTAACGCCTTGTGCAAGGGGTTGAGCAGCCGACCCTCGGCTTCAAGGCGGGCAAGCGCGGTGTCGTCAATGGCATTGAGTGCTAGGGTGGCGGTCATGAAGAGTCCTTAAGGGTGGTTGATGTGGCAATTGAAAAATCAGGTTCTGTCAGATGCCTATCTGCAATGACCGTACCAGGCCCAAAACACACCCGGCAAGCAGCAAACACGACATAAACCCGTGTCGGGCGCTTTGGATGGCAGGCTTTTTGCTACATCACGTGCGGTTTTGTCGGAAAGCGTACAGGGTCACCGAACCAGGTTGGCAAACGCTGCCAATGCAATTTCTGTTTAGCAGTGTTATTGGCCTCCAGCGCTTGTCCTTATTGCCTAAGCAGCTACAACAACAATAGCATTTCAGACCTCGCCAGCGCTCGGGTCGGCGGAGAATCACCTGGACCAGGGAGATCGCGTTGGCCAAGCGCAAGAACGCATCGCAGTCGTCAGCTTGATCACGCTGTTTGATTTTTGCGTCCCCAACCTCTTGTTCGGCATCCAGATCAATGCGGCATCAGGCGCGAAATCGCAGACAGTGCTGCAGCCGCGGCAGGGCAAAGCAGCAATATGTCGGGTTGATATGGAAATGACATTGACGGATTGGCCTGCCCAGACCCACTGCATGAAGCTGTGCCGCGCACAGCGCCGACTTTGGACGGTGTGGCAGCTCTGCTGGGCAAGGCTTTTGAGCCACTGGGGGCCAATTCCGTGCAACTTTGGCCAGGCAAAAAAGCGCCGGAACCGAAAGATCATCTCAAGCCACATCCTGATTTCGCGTTCAAGGCTTGAGTTCGCGGTATTGGATTGGGCCGGATGCAGTGCTGAAGTACGCGCCATCGGGTTGATCCGTCATCAAGAAGAACCCACTTTCAGTGTCCCTCTCGCTTGCGGCAATTTTCACCTGTCGCGATTATGATCTGCCAAAAACAACATGATCCTCTGGCAATAGCTTCAACGCAGGTATTTTTTTCCACAGCTTGCATGCATTTCGCATTGCAAATATTATTATCAAAAATTCAAGGCGATTGTTATTACAACTTGTATCTTGAATGCCCTACCTCCAAGGAAGCCTGGCATGTTCAATTGATCATGACGATGACCCGATTAAATCGATTCGAATAATTCATCAAAATGTTAAGCTTGCCAATTTGTCTGACCAATTTTCACAAGCGATGACCTTTTATTTCGTGTATCTTTTTTCGAAATTGTTGCGCATTGGTTTTGGCGAAATCATCATATTGCTCGAACCCTTTGGGAGAAAGCGATAAATATTCATAGCCACGCTCCCGATCCTCTTGATTGACCTCGAGTTCAGTTAGATAGTTGACAAATTCTCTGCTCGCAACCAGACCTAGCTCGCGGTAAATTATCGAAATAGAATCTACCACATTGACCATCACGTCACTTGCCGAAACTCTGGTTTGACGCTCTAAAGGAATGACTTTTTCGCAAATCTCAACCAGGTTAAGGCTATCGCTGCGCATTCTGGTCAACATACTGTCTTCCCAGTTCGGCAGCGTGAGTGGGTCGACTCCAGTCTTCGACCAAGTGGACATCCGGACCAATGGCATTAACGAAGACATGAATTTGCTCGACTCTCGTGTTACAACAATGAATCGTGCGCTTGGGTAGCGCGCTGCAAGTGCTGGCAGCTTGTTGTGGCTGGTAACTTCCTTGGAAAGATAGAAGCGGCCTTGAGCGCCCCGGAGAAAGCTCACTTTCTTCAGTACTTTATGGTGCATTTCAAGCATTCGCTTCTGATCTTCAAGACGCAGGGTTGCATAGGCATCGAGGTGCGGCAATAGGTCTGGATAGGGAAAGCGCAGATAGATGAAGAAATGATGGAGAAAGTTTTCTTCAAAAAAAATACCGTCCTCCTCCCAGTCAGATAGCCTGTTTTTGTGCATCTTTGATGCCATTTGTCCTGCTTGGGATTTTGGCCAGTAGTCAACTTTCTCCAGCCACTTATTCAAGCCCAACAAATTAATTGTTTTTTGAACGCTGATGAATGGATAGCGCCACTCGATATGACGAACTGCGAAAAATGTTCGATTGTCTTGCGCCAAGGTTCTATGCAGCAGGGTTGTGCCACACCTTGGCTGGCCAATGATGAAAACAGGATCGATCAGTTGATCGCGATATTCTGGAAAAAGTAATTCGTCAATGTACCAAAAAAAAGTCCAAAATGGTGCGCGGACGATAACCAAAATCAAAAATGTGAACTGCCTGATCTTCGAAGTCGCATCTGCCCTATCAAACAATAGAGTTCGCCAGAGCTTGAAAACAGTTGGCCAACATGGAAAGGGAGCAAAAAACAAACCAAGAAAATAGAAAAAACATATTATACCAATGAGCATAACAAAACAACCTCAAAGAAGAGCTAAGGTATTAATATGATTATATTAGCACTTACGCATGAGCATAAATATGCTTCGAATGATATGAAATAATCAAATAACTAATTAACAGCACGTATTAACCAAAGTCAAACGTACCTGATCTAACATCGATGTATTTAAAATATTTATGAGGCTCTTTCAACGATAATAATATGTGTAAGTTCTAAAAATACGGAAAACCATTTGACCGGCCCCGGATACGCTCACTTCTACAGCACGGCGAAGCCAATGTGGACAGCATCTTACTCAGCTTGCATAACCACTCCAGCAGATGGCCAACCTAATGCCGTGACTTGAGCCCAACAAGCCTTGCCAACCCGCTTTGGATGTGGTCTGACGTGAATGCTGGGGCGTTGCGCCATTCTGTCTAGCCAACGTCTCACTGATTTGACCCCATCTGGGCGCCTGGCAGACTGAGAGAGCATGCTGCGAACCGACCGCAGCGGCCGATTTTCACCGGCTTTCTGCCCGGCAACTCGGAGATGGGTCGGCAAATCTGGCACAAACTGGCCTCTCTGGGGTCGATTCTCGCTGTCAATGCTGCAAAGCCATTTCCAGATCATTCGTGTTCAGGCACCCTGGCGCAGACATTACAAACGCCAGACAAGTCAAGTTAACAGCGACATGAATGATTCAGAAATCGAGTTGGGCGGCTGTATCGGCCGGATGGCCCCAAGACCCTTGTCGCCAACGCGACGCGTATCGATGCCATGAATGCAGGTCGGGCAATCGGCTTGGGGCCCGATCCTGGCTCGTCGCGCCGACGGACAGGCTGTCGGTTTAGCACAATCCGTGCCACGCATTTTGTTTGAGCCATCGGCATTCAGTCGCTTGGGCTCAAACTATCATGATCGCGCGAAAGTCATTCACATTGGTCAGCGTTGGGCCGGTAATGACCGAATCGCCAAGTCGCTGAAAAAATGTGTGCGCATCATTGTTGTCAAGAAAGCTGCGCGGGTTCATGCCTCGCGCCCAGGCGCGCTCAAGGGTGTCTGGTGTGAGCAGTGCGCCGGCTATTTCCTCGCTGCCATCGACACCGTCGGTATCGCCCGCCAGGCCATAAACCCCCGGCGTGCCTGCAAGGGTCAATGCCAGCGACAGCAGGAATTCCACGTTGCGACCACCACGGCCTTTGCCTTTGATCGTGACCGTGGTCTCACCGCCTGAGAGCAGCACACAAGGCCGCTGAAACGGCTGGCCGTGGCGCACCACCTGCCGCGCCAGGCCGCCCAGCACCCTGGCGACCTCGCGCGACTCACCCTCCAGGCTGTCACCCAAAATGTGCGGGGTGTAGCCCGCTGCTCTGGCTACCCCGGCGGCAGCTTCGAGTGCCATCTGCGGCGCGGTGACCATGCGTGTGCTGATGTGCTGCAGGCGAACATCGTCGGGCTTGACGGTTTCGCCAGCACCGCTGATCAAACGCGCACACATGGCTGGTGTCATTTTGATTTGGTAACGATCCGCAACGGCCAGCGCATCCGCACAGGTGGTCGAATCACCCACCGTGGGGCCTGACGCGATGTCCATCGGCGAGTCGCCCGGCACGTCCGAGATGAGCAGCGTGAGCAGTCTGGCCGGGTGACAGGCCGCAGCCAAGTGCCCACCCTTGATGCCAGACAAGTGCCGACGCACGCAATTCATCTCTGAAATGGTGGCACCGGACGCAAGCAGCGCGGCGTTCACAGCCTGTTTATCTGCCAAAGTGAGGCCCTCACTTGGCTCCACCAGCAAAGACGACCCGCCGCCTGAGACAAGCGCCACCACCAGGTCGTCAGCGCTCAGGCTGCTGACCCGCTCACGGATGCGCCGCGCCGCCAGTTGGCTTGCCGCGTCAGGCACGGGGTGCGCTGCCTGCACGATCTCGATGTGCTGGCACGCCACCTGGTAGCCGTAACGGGTGACGACCAGGCCTTCAAGCGGGCTGCTGTCCCGCGCTGTCCACAGGTCTTCAAAAGCCCGCGCCATCGCGGCTGAGGCCTTGCCAGCGCCAATCACGATGGTGCGGCCCTTGGGTGGGGCAGGCAGGTGCGCGCCCAGACACCGTGCCGGTTGGGCGGCGGCCACGGCTGCGTCAAACATCTGGCGCAGCAAGACGCGGGGGTCGCCAAAGGCTGTGTTGGTCAAGGCCATGTGGCGCTCCTGAACAAAATGCAAAATTATCCCTGCTGCCTGCAGATTGCGCACCGAATCTGGCTGCGGCCCCGGTCCGCGCTGCGCCGGGCGCATGCCAAACTGGTGCAAATCAGTGCCCGCAGCAACGCCTGACGGCTAAAGCGCTGGCGACTCTGTGCATCAGCCCGGCTCCACGCCACCTATGCGGCGGTGGGGCGGCGGCAATCAGAAACAGCTTGGCGATCTCGTCAACGCAAAACCGGAAGATCACCAGCACCATCATGGCCAGCGCCCAACGCTTGCGGCGACCGGTCACGAATGTGCAAGTCTGTGAACCAAGACAACACGAAACCGCAGGCGTTGTGCCACGGCCTCCATCAAGGCAGCGCAGCGGGAATGCGCCTCCAGGCTACCTGCATTCACCAAAACGCTCATTTTTGTTTGCCCTGAATCTGGGTGTGTGACAGCGAAGGCGAGCGTGATGATTCGCCTATTTCTTTGTGTAGATCTGATCAAACGAAGCGCCATCTGCAAAGTGATCCTTGGCCGCCTTGCTCCAGCCACCAAAGGCATCCTCGATGGTGAACAGGTTGAGCTTGGGATACTGCTTGCCGTACTTGGCCTTGGCCTTTTCCGAGACGGCAGGACGGTAGAAATGCTTGCCCGCCAAGTCTTGTCCCTCTTCGGTGTACAAATATTTCAGATATTCCTCGGCGACGGCACGGGTGCCCTTCTTGTCAACGTTTTTGTCCACCACCGTCACGGCTGGCTCGGCCAGGATGCTCAGCGAGGGGTAAACCACATCGACCTTGCTGCCAAACTCTTTTTCCAGCAGATAGGCTTCGTTCTCCCAACTGATGAAGACATCGCCCTGGTTACGCTGGGCAAAGGTGATCGAGGAGCCGCGCGCGCCGGTATCGAGCACCGGAACATTGGCGTAAAGCTTGGCGATGAAGTCTTTGGCTTGTGCCTGGCCACCGAACTTGCGTTTGGCGAATTCCCAGGCTGCCAGGTAGTTCCAGCGGGCACCGCCAGAGGTCTTGGGGTTGGGGGTGATCACGCTGATGCCGGGTTTGATCAGGTCATCCCAGTCCTTGATGCCCTTGGGATTGCCCTGGCGCACCACCAGCACAATCGTCGAGGTGTAGGGCGACGAGTTATGCGGCAGGCGCTTTTGCCAGTCTTTGGGAATCCAGCCACCGTTGTCATGCAGGGCATCGGTGTCACCGGCCAGCGCCAAGGTGGCGACATCGGCGTCAAGGCCGTCGATGATCGAGCGGGCCTGCTTGCCAGAGCCGCCATGGCTTTGTTTGATGATCACGTCTTGCCCGGTCTTGGCTTTCCAGTGCTTGGCAAAGGCCGCGTTGAACTCCGAATAGAGTTCACGGGTGGGGTCGTAGGAGACGTTGAGCAGGGTCACCGGCGACTGGGCGCTGGCGCCCAGAGCAGCACCGGTCAGCAAGGCAGATGTGGCGATGTTGAAAATGCGGCGGGTAAAGCGTTGTCTTGCGTTCATAGTTGATATCCTCGAAAACCATTGCGTCAGTGCAATAAAGCGGATTTTGGGGCTTTGCGATCAAACCAGGAACGACTTAATTCTCATTTTCTTATTACAAAATCATGTTAGCAACGCTTGCCAGCGCATTGCCGTGCCCAACCACGGCAGACCCCATGGCCGCGTCACGCCACCGACCTTTGATGGCGACAAGCTTCAACTGGAAGCAAATTAACCTATCATTGTGTCAGGGTAAATTTGTTCTTTTGGCATCTTCGTCATTCCCGCGCAGGCGGGAATCCAGACCGCACTAGATTCCCGCCTGCGCGGGAATGACGGTAAATCAACGACTTAGCGAAATAACAAATTTGCTCTGATCATTGTGCAGATCAAGGCATTCGACTTAAGCAAAATCAGGATCCAGCGCTTGACCGACTTGCATCAGCAGCTATTGTTTTTATAGTCAGCCAAGAAAGAAAAGTATGACGGAACAAGACATCAAGGATTTCAGCTACCTGATCGTTGACGACGACGACTTTTCACTTGAAATCATGACCAACGTCCTGATCTGCCTGGGCGTCAACCGTATCCACACCGCCCAGGACGCAGCCCTTGCCTACCGGCTGGCGCAACAGTACCGCCCCGATTTTGTGTTGCTTGACATCTACATGCCAGGTTTAGACGGCTGGGCACTGCTCGATCAACTGCGTCAGCTTTTGCCAAAGATCGTGGTGATCATGGTGACCGGGTCGATTCTGCCGGCTGATTTCACCAAATCAATGGATCAACGGGTGGACGGCTATTGCATCAAACCGGTATCGTCGAGCATCATGAGCAAGTCCCTGATGCGGGCCTGGCAGCGTCGCCAATTGGCCGCCAGCTAGCCCATGCGCTGGCACCTGTCCGGCTTCGGGCCGGTCCGTCTGGCACTGCTGGTGTGGCTGGTTTCAATGGCCGCAACGGGGCTGTTGTGGCAGCAGGCCAGCCAGAACTCAGAAAATGAGCTGCGCGCGGATTTCCTGCGAGAGGTGGCCAGTGCCCAGCGCAGCATTGAAACCGAACTGGCGGCAAATGCTTCGGTGCTGAAGAGTTTTACAGGCCTTTTCAATGCCTCTTCCGAGGTGACGCGACAAGACTTTCGCACTTTTTTTGAGTCCCTCAGTCTGGACCAGGGGGTTCACAACTTTGCTGCTGTGACCTATGTTGAGAATGTCCCGGCTGGCAAGCTCGATCAGCACCTCGCCGGGGTACGTCGTGATGGTCAGGCCGACTACCAGATCCACCCAGCCGAGCCGCGCGAGGCTTACGCGCCGGTGGTCTTCATTGAACCGTTTAGCGGTGACAACCGCAGAGTGCCCGGCTTTGACACTTTCAGCGTTTTGCCAGCCCGTGCTGCCATGCAGCGGGCCCGCGACAGCGGCGCACTGACGCTCTCGGGCAAGCTCACCCTGAAGCAGGATGAGGGCAAAGGTGTGCCAGGTTTCGTCATTTACCAGCCGCTTTACCGCCGCGGCACAGCGCCAGACACACCCGCCTTGCGTCAGACGCACCTGCTGGGCTGGGTCAATGTGCCATTTCGGGCGGCTGACCTGTTAAAGCACGCATTGCCGCAGAACTTCGAGAACATCGGTCTCGAAGTCTTTGACGGCAACAGCCAGAGCCTTGATACGCTGCTGTTTGATTCGGATGCCACACCCACATTTGAGTTGCCGGTGGCGGCGGGCTTCGAGAGTGTTCGGCCACTGGTGTTTGGCGGCCGCACCTGGACGCTGGTCTTTCGCGCGCTACCAGGCTTTGGCTCCCAGGCCGTCGCACAAGGGCCGCAACAGTTGCTGCTGGCTGGCCTGTTGCTCTCGGCCCTGCTGGGCTTCGTTGCAGCATTGATCGGCCGGGCGCGGCAGCGCCGAGACGACCTGGCGCAGAAAATGGTTGCACTGGCTGCGGCGCAGGGGCGCGAAGCAGAGCGAGCTGCCAGCGCCGAAATGCTGCTCCAGAATGCCTGGGCAATGAACGAAGCCCAGCGCATTGGGCAGATCGGCACCTATGTCACTGACGTTCAGACCGGCCTCTGGCAAGGCTCGCCTGTGCTGGACAACATCTTTGGCATTGACGCGTCCTTTGCCAAGACCGTTGACAACTGGAGCCGCCTGGTGGCGCCGGAAAGCCAGGCTGAACTGCTCGGCTATTACCACCGGGTAGTGGCTGCCAAAGGCAAGTTCAAAGAAGACTACAAAATCATCCGCCCGGCAGACGGAAAAACGCGCTGGGTCTCAGCGCTAGGTGAACTGACTTTTGATGCCAGTGGCAAGCCGCTGCTGCTGCGCGGAACCATCCAGGACATCACCGAGCGCAAACTCGCCGAGATGGACCTGCGCGACAGCGAGTTCGCCGCCCGCCTGGCACTTGACAGTGCCAATGCGCTGACCAAAAAGCTCGAAAAGGCCCAGGCTGAACTGGCCGGGCGCGAAGAGATTTACCGCAGCATCGTGACGCAGGCCGTTGATGGCATGGTGATGATCGATACCAGCACGCTGGCTTATGTCGAATTCAATGACGCAGCCTGCCGGGACCTGGGTTACAGCCGCGAGGAGTTTGCCCGCTTGACGCTGGCCGATGTCCAGGGCGAACTCGATGCCGAAGCCACGCGGACCGGTGTGGCTGGCATGGTGGCTGCCAAAACATCAAGTTTTGAGACCTTGCACCGGCACAAGGACGGCAGCCTGCGCAATGCCTACGTCAGAAGCAGCATCGTCTGGCGAGCCGGGCTGCCGTATCTGGTCGGCATCGTCTCGGACATTACCGAGCGCAAGGCCAGCGAGTATGAGCTGCAAAACTACCGCGACAAGCTTGAGCAGATGGTACTGGCCAAAACCGCCAGTCTGCAGCAGGCTGTGGGTGCTTTTCAGGCCAGCGAGGCCAGGTATCGGAGGTTGATTGATAACAGCCACGACATCATCTACACCATCAATACCAGTTGTTTGTTGACCTTTGTCTCGCCAAGCTGGACGCTGCTGATGGGGCATTCGGTCGAAAAAATCCTGGGCAAGCCGTTTGCCGACATCATCCATCCGGATGATCTGGCGGACAGTCGGGCAGCGATACAGCGGGTGATGGCCACCGGGGCATCGCTACAAGGTCTGGAGCACCGCACGCAGCACCAGGACGGCAGTTGGCACTGGTTCAACACCAATGGCACAGCACTGCGAGATGAATCCGGCAAGGTCGTCGGCTTTGAGGGTACCGCCGGTGACATCACGGTGCGCAAGCAGATCGAAGTTGCGCTACGTACCAGCCGCCAGCGCTACCTGTCGCTGATTGAAAACCTCAGCGATGTGCTGTTGACACTGACGCCAGCGGGCATCATTGACTATGTGTCGCCGCAATGGACGGTCGAATTCGGCCATGCGGTGAACGAAGTGCTCAATCAGCCGTTCGAGCGCTTTGTGCACCCGGATCATCAGGCTGGCTGCCTGGCCAACATCGGGCAGGTGTTTGCGTCAGGCTCGCAACAAAATGGCGTTGAGTACCAGGCACTTTGCAAGGACGGCAGCTACCTGTGGTGCAGCGCCAAAAGCTCGCTGCTCAAAGATGCCAGCAGCGGTGCCGTGACGCTGATTGCACTGGTGCGCAACATCAGCCAGAGCAAGGCCGACCAGCAGGCCCTGCAATGGTCGGTATCGCTGCTCAATGCCACCATTGAATCTGCCGCCCATGGTGTTCTGGCGGTGGACAGCGGGGGCCAGGTCACGCTTTGGAACCAGCGTTTTGCCGAGCTGTGGCGCATGCCGCCCGAGTTGCTCAATGCGCCCGACAAGCGGCATCTGCGAGCCTTTGCAGCCGCCCAGATGGGGCAGCCCGAACAGTTCATTGCCAGGGTCAATGCCATTTACGACCAGCCGCAGGTGGCCAGCAACGAAATCCTCGAACTGGCCGATGGGCGAAGTTTCAGGCAGATTTCACGCCCGCAAAAGATTGGTGACGAGGTGATTGGCCGGGTCTGGTCGTTTGACGACATCACCGACCTCAAGCGTGCCGAAGCTGCTGCCACTACCGCCAGCCGGGCCAAGTCGGAATTTCTGGCCAACATGAGCCACGAGATTCGCACCCCGATGAACGGGGTGGTCGGCATGGTCGATATCTTGCAGCAAACCGGGCTCACCGCCGATCAACAGCGCATGCTGAGCACCATTTACCATTCTTCGCTGGCGCTGTTGCATATCCTCAACGACATTCTGGACTACTCCAAGATCGAGTCTGGCAAGCTTGCCGTTGAACACATTCCGGTGAACCTGCGTGACGTGGCGCATGAAGTGCACCAATTGCTGCGCAGCACGGCACAGGCCAAGTCGCTTGATCTGTCGGTTTGGGTCGCGCCAGAACTGCCCGACTGGATTTTTTCTGACCCGACCCGCTTGCGCCAGATGCTGCTCAACTTGATCGGCAATGCCATCAAGTTCACCCGCAGCACGCCTGACAAGCCCGGCCGGGTGCAATTGCGGGTGACAGTATCGACCCAGCCCGATGGACAACCGCGCCTGCAACTGCGCCTGACTGACAACGGCATTGGCATGAGTGACGAGTTGGTAGCGCGTTTGTTCCAGCCATTGACCCAAGCCGATGCCAGCACCTCGCGCCAGTTTGGCGGCACCGGACTTGGCCTGTCGATCAGCCAGCGCCTGGCCAGCCTGATGGGCGGGCAGATCAGTGTCAGCAGCAAACTTGGGCAAGGCTCGGACTTCACCCTGACGCTGCCGCTGCAAGAAGCGCCCGCCGCTCTGGTGCATGAGCTGATGTCTGATCGGCGTGCGCTCCCCAGACTCACCAAGACCCCCGGTACTGCACCAGCAGTTGCTGGCACCGGGCCACTGATTTTGCTAGCCGAGGACAACGAAACCAACCGCGACGTGCTCTATCAACAGCTAAAACTGCTGGGCTGTAGCGCTGAAGTGGCTGAAGATGGACGGGTGGCGCTGGAAAAATGGCGGTCTGGCCAGTTTGCCTTGTTGCTGACCGACTGCCACATGCCGCAGATGGACGGCTTTGCCTTGGCTGGCGCCATTCGCGCGGCCGAAGGTCCGGGCCAACATCTGCCCATCATTGCGGTCACCGCCAATGTCATGCAGGGTGAAGTACAGCGCTGCCTCAACAGCGGTATGGACGACTATTTGTCCAAGCCGCTGCGCCTGCAGGAACTCGCAGCGATGCTGGCCAAATGGCTGCCGCAGGCCGGTCAACCAGAGACCCGCCCGGCGTTGCCGACAGCAGACCGGCGCAGCAGCCCCGTCGGTGAGCCATTGCCAAACCCGGCCTGCCCGGTCTGGGACGCTGACACGCTGAGCAAAATGATTGGTGACAACCCGGACATGCATCAGTCTTTGCTGCGAAAGTTCTTGCAAAACGCCCAGCAGCAGGTGAAACAGATTGGCATCGCTGCGCTGGCACACGACACCCGGCAAATCGCTGATATTGCACACAAGCTCAAATCATCCGCACGCACCGTTGGCGCGCTGGCGTTGGGCGAACTGTGTGAAGAAATAGAAACCACCGGACGCGCTGACCAGCCAGCGCTGTGTTTGAAGCTGGCCGCAGCATTGCCTGACGCACTGGCGGGTGCGGCTGAAAAGATCGGTGTCACACTGCACCTTGTTGATCAGACTCACAGCCCGGGGTGAATTTGTTTTCGTGGCATCTAGCTCATTGCCACGCAGACGATGGATGATGCCAAATCCAAAGTCCATAGTCGAAAGGAGCTTTCCCCTTTGGGGGATAGACAGGCGTGGGGCGGAACAACAACAATCGGATTTGAATGGCAAAAGTGTGAAAGGCTTGAAATGAATAACGCGACGCGCAAGGGCCAGATCGGTTCCGTGCTGGTGGTTGATGACGATGATATTAGCTGCGACATCGTGTGCGCGATGCTCGGCGACCTCGGGGTTACCGAGGTTCATTGTGCTGGCAACGGCCAGGCTGGCTTGCGCACGTTAGCCGAACTGGCGAACACGCCTGACGTGTTGATTTGTGATCTGTTCATGCCCGACATGGACGGCATTGAGTTCATGGCCGAACTTGCCCGTCAGCGCTATCCGGGCCAGGTGATCCTGATCAGTGGTGGCAATGTCGAAATGCTGGTGGTGGCCAAAGAGCTGGCGCTGGCTGGCGGCATTCAACTGCTGGGTTGCCTCACCAAGCCCCTGTACTGCGAGATGCTGCAGTCGGTGCTGGCGATAAAGGCCAGGTAAGCAAACCAAAACCGGGCTGATTCCATTGCTGAATCATTCGTGACCAGGTGCCTGCCGGACTGATGGATCGAATAGCCAGAGTCGCCCCCGCCGAGGCCAGTGTGCGCCGGATTTGCCAGCCAATGGACACCTTGGCCGCAGCCATTGCAGACGCAATGGCCAGGCGAGACAACAACGACATCGATGGCTTAGGGTGAAGTTCCATCCGGATTTGGTTGGATTCCTATTGAAATCAACACGTTAGTGTCGTTTTTGAGTGCAAGTATGTAGACATGCATTAATTTTATTATTATTGTTATTATGTTTTACAATGTAGACATGCACATAAATATCGTCCCAAATCGTGGCTCCGCCCCCACCGTTTTGCTGCGCGAGTCCTACCGTGAAGGCTCCAAGGTTTGCAAGCGCACCCTGGCCAACTTGTCGGCTTTGTCTGCCGCACAAGTGCAGATGATTCGGGCCACCTTGCGTGGCGATGTGTTGCAACCAATTGATCAAACCTTTGAGATCACAGCCTCTCCTGCCCACGGTCATGTGCAAG
>DAOSLL010000001.1:0-25538 GCA_035368905.1 Rhodoferax sp. | reverse complement strand
GATATCGCGCACATTGAATTCAGTGTGGAAGACACCGGCATTGGTATCGCCGCGGCCAACCAGCAGCATATTTTTGATGGGTTTTCGCAGGCTGAAGCATCGACCACCCGACGTTTTGGCGGGACAGGCCTGGGCTTGTCCATCAGTCGGCGTCTGGTGGCATTGATGGGCGGGGAACTCACGCTTGAGAGTCAATTGGGCATCGGCAGCACCTTTGCCTTCACCGTCACATTGCCGGTGGCACCAGAAGAGCCCAAAGCCGCGACAACTTCCCCAGCCCTGCCGTCCGGTTTGCGAGTGCTGGTGGTCGACGACAACCCGACTGCGCGCAGTGTTCTTGCCTCCATGGCTGAGTCTCTGGAATGGCAAGTAGATCAGGCCGCTGGCGGAGCTGATGCGCTTTGGCTGATTGATCAGCGCGCGTCTTCGGGGCAAGATCCGTATCAGGCTATATTTGTTGATTGGCAAATGCCGGGCATGGATGGCTGGGAGACCATCGGCCGAATGCAACAGGAAAACCGCAACAGCCACTCACCCGTTGTTGTGATGATCACCGCCAATGGACGCGAGATGCTGGCGCAGCGCAGTGTCGAAGAGCAGACCCGACTCAACGGGTTTTTGGTCAAGCCGGTTACGGCTTCGATGCTGTATGACGCGGTGGTCGATGCACTGGCCGATAACGGACATCCCCAGACCAAGGCAACTGCCAACGCCGCGCCACAGCCTTTGCTGGGCATGCACTTGCTGGTGGTCGAGGACAACATGGTCAACCAGCAGGTGGCGCAGGAAATGCTCACCAACGAGGGTGCCTTGGTCGAATTGGCTGACAACGGCCAAGTCGGCGTGGATGCGGTATTTGGCGCTATCGCAGACGGAAAGCCGTTTGATGCGGTATTGATGGATATCCAGATGCCCGTCATGGACGGTTACAGCGCATCCCGAGTGTTGCGCCAGAATGCGGGCTTGGCAGATTTACCAATCATCGCCATGACCGCCAACGCCATGGACAGTGATCGCGATGCCTGTCTGGCCGCTGGCATGAACGCGCATGTAGGCAAGCCTTTCAAATTGGTCGATCTTGTAGCGTTGTTGCAACAATTGACCCGCCGCCCGTCAGCGGAATCGATGACAGGTGAAGGGTCTATGGTGCCCCATTTGATGCCAAACCAACTTCCGGAACCCGCTCTGCCACGTATTGATGCGGTAGACACGGTCGGTGCGCTCGACCGTTTGGGAGGCAATTCAGCGCTTTACGTGCGGGTGTTGCAGTCGTATTTGACCGACATTGGCGGGTTGCCTGAGCAATTGGATATTGCCTTGAACAAGTCTGACTGGGAGTCTGCCGAGAAAATCCTGCATGCTTTAAAGGGCCTGTCAGCCACAGTGGGTGCCAGTTACATGGCGGCGGTTGCGCGAAAAGCCGAGTTAGTCATCAAAAAGACCAAAGCAGCAAGCAAAGATGCTGCGCCGCTGGACGTGCGGGCACAGAGTATCAGCTTCAGCGCGGCAGTCGCGGCAACCCAGATCGTGATGGGACAAGTGGCCAATACTTGCGCACCAGGGACTATTGACCAGCATGTAGCAACGCCAGATGCCGACTTGGCACCCGATGGACACGAGATGCTGCGCCAACTTCAGGTACTGCTAAGGTCCTCGGATATGGCTGCAGTGAGCGCGTTCGAACAGTTGCAGTTGAATTCGGCACTGACAAGCGTTGACGAGTTCAAGCAACTGACGCGAGCCATGGCGACGTTTGATTTTGCTCAGGCTGCAGAAGTTTGCGGTTTATTGCTGCAAAGGAACTAAAAAGCGCACTTTTTTTGAAAAAAAAGACCTTATCTACTGCGCTTGCCGTTATTCTGTGCTTACAGTTGCAAAAACATAAGGTGTGAGACATGAACCCAAACGCACTCGATCTCGAAAGTCTGCTGGAGCGGCACCAGCGGGCACCGCACCGACTGGTGCAAATATTGCGCGAAATTCAGGCGCAATTGCTTTGGCTGCCAAGAGACACTTTGACTGCTGTTGCCAGCGCCTTGGGCCTGTCGCTGGCGCATGTCGAGGGGGTTGCGGGGTTTTATCGTTTCTTCCACAGCCAGCCAGTCGGACAGTACCGCGTGCTGTTTAGCGACAACATCACCGACCGCATGCAGGGCAGCGAAGAAATGCGGCGTCATCTGCGCCATCTGCTCAAGGTCGAGCACCACGCCATGCGCGCTGATGGCCGTGTCAGCGTCGCCGCCACTTCCTGCACCGGCATGTGCGACCAGGGGCCGGCCGCGCTGGTCAACCACCACCAACTGGTCACCCGTCTGACCCCCGGTCGTATTGACCATATGGCGGACCTGATCGAAGCGCAGGTGCCAACCCATCTCTGGCCTGCCGAATGGTCACGGGTGGATGACCAGATTCGCCTGGCCAATGTCAAGCTGGGGGCACAACCTGCACCGGGTCAGGCGATTGCGGCGGCCCTGGCGCGTGGTGCCCAGGCCACTCTCGATGACCTGAAACGCTCCAAGCTGCGCGGTCGTGGCGGCGCGGGCTACGCCACCGGAACCAAATGGCAGCTCTGCCGAAATACCCGGTCTGAAACACACTATGTGGTGTGCAATGCGGACGAGGGCGAGCCCGGCACCTTCAAGGACAGGGTGTTGCTGACCAGTTATGCCGACACTGTCTTCGAGGGCATGACCATTGCTGCGCTGATCGTCGGTGCGCGCCAGGGCTTGGTTTACCTGCGTGGCGAATACCACTATTTGCTGGATTCGCTCAAGGCAACCCTGCAGCGGCGTCGGCAACAAGGGCTGCTGGGCCAGTCCATTCAGGGGCAGGCAGGTTTTGACTTTGACATCGATATCCATGTGGGTGCTGGTTCTTATGTGTGCGGCGAAGAGTCTGCACTGATCGAGTCGCTTGAAGGCAAGCGTGGAACACCCCGAATTCGCCCGCCGTTTCCAGTTGAACGTGGCTACCTGGGACAGCCCACCACGGTCAACAATGTCGAAACTTTTTGTGCCGTGACTCACATTGCCATCCATTCCGGTGCCTGGTGGGCCGCCATGGGTACCCCGCAATCAACTGGCACCAAGATCCACTCGGTATCAGGTGACTGTGATCGCCCTGGCATTTACGAATACCCATTTGGCACCCGCATCGGACGCATTCTGGAAGACTGTGGTGCCCGGGACACGCAAGCCGTGCAGGTCGGGGGACCGTCCGGGGTGTGCGTGTCGGCCATGGAATTTGGCCGACGCATCGGTTTTGAGGACGTGCCCACAGCAGGTGCCTTCATGGTGTTTGACCGCTCGCGCAACATGTTTGATGTGGCCAACAACTTTGTCCAGTTTTTCGCCCATGAGAGCTGTGGCTTTTGTACCCCTTGCCGTGTTGGTACCGAACTGGTGATGCGGCGCATGGACAAGCTCAAGCGGGGCTACGGTTCAAGTGACGATATCCAGGTACTTTACGAACTGGACAAACTGATGCACGGCTCAACCCATTGCGGTTTAGGCGCAGCGGCTTGCAACCCCTTGCGCGACACCATCGCCAAGTTCCGCCCGGCTTACGAGCAGCATCTGAAGTCAATGCATTTTGCCCCCGGCTTTGATATGGATGCAGAGCTGTCGCAGGCGCGTCTGGCCACCGGACGTGACGACATAGGTGCCCACCTGGAGACCTTGACATGAGTTATTACGACCGCATTGACGCTCTGAGCCCGGGCACCTTCTCGCTCGATGGTGACGAAATTGAGTTCGGTCCAGGGGAATCTATCCTGCAGGCCGCGACCCGAGCGGGCTACTACATACCGCACTTGTGCTGGCATCCTGAATTTGGTGCCAAGGGTTCTTGCAGACTGTGTACTGTGCGTATCAACGGGCGTATGGGGGCAGCTTGCACGGTGCAGGCGGCATCCGGGCAGGAAGTCGAAAGCAACACCGACGACCTCAACGCCCAGCGCAAGACTTTGTTGCAGATGATTTTTATCGAAGGCAACCATTTTTGCCCTTCGTGTGAGAAAAGTGGTAACTGTCGATTGCAAGCCACTGCTTATGACATCGGCATGGAAGGCCCTCACTTTGAAGAGTTCTACCCGGACCGCCGGGTCGATGCCAGCCATCCGGATATGCTGCTTGACCTCAATCGCTGTATCCTGTGCTCTTTGTGCGTGCGTGCCAGCCATGAAGTGGACCGCAAGGACGTGTTTGCCATCGGTGGTTACGGCATCAAAACCCACTTACTGATCAACAGCCCCAGCGGCCAAATGGTTGACAGCGCATTGCTTCCATCAGATCGCGCTGCCAATGTCTGCCCGGTCGGTGCCATCCTGCACAAGCGTAAGGGCTTTGTCATCCCGATTGGTCAGAGACGCTTTGACAAGGTTCCTGTGTCAGGACAAATTGATGAGAACAAGCCATGAACGCATTTACCTACGGCAGTGACTTGGCTGGCAGCCCAGCACCTGCCGCACGCAAGCTGAAGATCGCCACGGTGTCGCTGGCAGGTTGTTTCGGCTGCCACATGTCGCTTCTTGACATTGACGAGCGATTGCTGGATTTGCTTGAACTCGTTGAATTTGACCGCTCTCCGCTCACCGACATCAAGACAATTGGCCGTTGCGACCTGGTCTTGATTGAAGGTGGCCTTTGCAATGCCGAGAATGTTCATGTTTTGCGTGAGTTTCGGGCCAAATGCAAGATTCTGGTGGCAGTGGGTGCCTGCGCCATCAACGGCGGCTTGCCTGCTCAGCGCAACCAGCGTGATGTGGGAAAAATGATGCGCGATGTTTACTGCAGGCAGGCGGGCGGCAGCATTGGCAACCAGATTCCCAATGACCCGGAACTGCCGCTGCCGCTCAACCATGTGCACCCGATCCACGAGGTCGTGCATATCGACTATTTTCTGCCCGGTTGTCCACCATCGGGTGACGCGATCTGGACCTTTCTGACTGACCTGCTGGCCGGCCGCACCCCGCACCTTGGCCACGGCCTGATTCACTATGACTAACAATGACCTTGCGGGACAGACCGCAGTTACACGAAGTGAACAAGCTCTGTCCTCAACATTTCGTCGGATGTTGGAAGTCGGCCTTGCGGGTCAGACCGCAGTTACACGAAGTGAGCAAGCTCTGTCCTCAACATCTTGTCGGATGTTGGATGTCGGCCTTGCGGGACAGACCGCAGTTACACGAAGTGAACAAGCTCTGTCCTCAACATCTTGTCGGATGTTGGATGTCGGCCTTGCAAGACAGACCGCAGCTACCCGAAGTGACCATTGCTGCCCCCAACCATCAAGGAGTCCACATGAGTTTTGATCTTGAAACCGCCGCCAACCCGAAGGGCCTGCGCCGGGTGGCGATTGATCCGGTCTCACGCGTTGAGGGGCATGGCAAGGTCACCTTGCTGCTTGATGACGACAACCAGGTACAGCAGGCGCGCCTGCACATCGTTGAATTCCGTGGCTTCGAAAAGTTCATTGAAGGTCGCCCGTACTGGGAAGTGCCGGTCATGGTGCAACGCCTGTGCGGCATTTGCCCGGTGTCCCACCACCTGGCCGCTTCCAAGGCCTTTGACCGGATCATCGGTGCCATGCCCATCACCGCCAGTGCCGAGGCGGTGCGCCGCCTGATGCACTATGGGCAAATGCTGCAATCTCACGCACTGCATTTCTTCCACCTGTCATCACCCGACCTGTTGTTTGGCTTTGATTCCCCGGTGGCACAGCGCAACATTGTCGGGGTGGTTCAAGCCAACCCGGAGGTTGCAAAAAAGGGCATTTTGCTGCGCAAGTTCGGGCAGGAAATCATTCGCATCACTTCGGGCAAACGGGTTCACGGTACCGGCGCAGTACCCGGCGGCATCAACAAACTGGTGACTGCAGCCGAGCGTGATGCACTGAAAAACGAGTTGCCCCTGATGCTGCAGTGGGCGCAGGATTCGGTCGATCTTGCCAAGCAGTTGCATGCGCAAAGTGAGGCCCTGTACAACCAGTTTGGCAGCTTCCGTTCCAACTTGCTGTCATTGGTGCGCTCCGATGGCGCCATGGATCTGTATGACGGTGTGCTGCGGGTGCGTGATGCCAATGGCATGATCCTGTTTGACGGTGTCAGTGACCAGAACTACCTGGAGTTGATCGAGGAAGAGGTCCGCTCCTGGAGCTACATGAAGTTCCCGCACTTGAAAAGTCTGGGGCGCGAATTGGGCTGGTATCGGGTTGGCCCGCTGGCACGCGTGCAAAACTGCGACTTTATTCCGAGCCCCCTTGCCGAGGCCGAGCGGCAGGAATTTGTTGCCTGGGGCAAAGGCGGCCTGGTTCATGCCTCGCTAGCCTACCATTGGGCTCGCATGATCGAAATGTTGCATTCGGTGGAAGTGATCGGTCAGTTGCTCGACGACCCGGCGCTGCTTTCAGGCGATCTGCTGACCAGCGGCAATCGCCTGCGTAGCGGTGTTGGCATCATTGAGGCTCCGCGTGGTACGCTGATTCACGATTACGACGTGGGTGATGACGATCTGGTGACGCGCTGCAACCTGATCGTCTCCACAACCCACAACAACCAGGCCATGAACGAGGCGGTCCGGTCGGTCGCGCGTGACTACCTCAACGGCCATGAGATCACCGAAGGTTTGCTCAACCACATTGAGGTGGCCATTCGTGCCTACGATCCCTGCCTGTCCTGCGCCACCCACGCGCTTGGACAAATGCCGCTGGATGTCGTTTTGCTGTCAAGCGATGGCTCGGTGCTGGACCGGGTGCAAAAGTCATCTGCCGGTGGTTTATCCCGTCCGACTGGTAATTTTTTCAATGAAAATGCACTCTAGCCCATATCAGATAAGCGCCACCAGCTATGTATAGCATAGCATTTCAAGCACTTCGGATTGATGCTCCAAGCCCATAAAACGCCGTTGCCCGTGCTGGTGCTTGGCTGGGGCAACCTCAGCCGTGGTGATGATGCCCTGGGACCACTGTGTGTGGCGGCACTGCAAGGGCAGTTTCGTGATGCGCTGTCAAACAGCATTGAGTTTCTGGACGACTATCAGTTGCAGGTTGAACACACGCTGGATTTGTTGGGGCGGCGACAGGTATTGCTGATAGATGCATGCCTGGACTGCGCCGCACCGTTTGAAGTACGCCAGCCGCAGCCCTATCCTGATCACAGTTACACCAGCCACGCGCTGACACCCTCAGCCCTGCTGCAAGTTTTTTCTGATGTGCATGGACAGGTGGCCCCCGCCACCACCATGCTGGCAATTCGCGGCGAGTCATTTGAACTGGGCCAGGCCATGAGTCCAGCGGCTCAGACCAATCTGGCCGCTGCCTTGATTTGGGCCAAGGCATGGCTTGAGTCCGCCATCCTGCAGGAGCCGGTCAGTGCATGAAGCCAGCCTGGCTGGTGGCATTTTGCAACTGGTCGAAGACAGCGCCAAGCGTGAGGGCTTCAAGCGTGTCACGGTACTCACGCTTGAAGTCGGTAAATTGGCCAATATCGAAGTGCAGGCGCTGAAGTTCTCACTTGAGGCGATTGCGCCAGGCACCCTGCTGGAAGGTGCGCGTCTTGTGTTTGAAGAGCCAGAAGGACAGGCCTGGTGCATGAACTGCAGCCAGACCGTGCCATTGGCAGAACGCGGCCTGGCCTGCCCGCAGTGCGGTAGCTACCAGTTGCGGCCCAATGCCGGCTTGAGCTTGCGGGTGATCGACATGCTGGTGCTGGACCTTTAGCCGATCTCAGGTGGGGAGGGTCATTGCGATGCAACCGACCCATCTGGACTAGCGGATGTTGACCTTGCCTTGCCCCAGCATCGCTTCGGTGACCAGTGTGATGCCGGATTCGGTAACGTGATAGCGCTTTTTGTCATCCTCGAGGTTCACGCCAATCTGGGTACCGTCTGGAATGATGCAATTCTTGTCCAGGATGCACTTCTTGATGACGCAGTTGCGCCCAATTGACACATTGGGCAGCACGATCGATTCCTCAACCAGGGAATAGCTGTGCACATTGACACACGAGAACAGCATGGACCTTCGAACGGTCGCGCCGCTGATGATGCAGCCGCCCGACACCATCGAGTCCACCGCCTGGCCGCGCCGGGTATCGTCATCAAACACGAACTTGGCTGGCGGACTTTGCGGTTGCCAGGTCCAGATTGGCCAGGTATCGTCATACAAAGTCAGATCAGGGGTGACATGGACCAAGTCCATATTGGCCGCCCAATAGGCATCAAGGGTACCGACATCGCGCCAGTAAATGGCCTTGCCTGGTTCGTAAACGCAACTGTCGGCGAAGCTGTGGGCATAGGTCCGATACCGCTTGACTGAGTGCGGGATGATGTCCTTGCCAAAATCATGGCTGGATTTGGGGTCATCTGCATCCCGCAACAATTGCTCAAACAAAAAGCGTGCGTTAAACACATAAATGCCCATGCTGGCCAGTGCCATGTCCGGATTGCCGGGCATCGGCTGTGGATTGATTGGCTTTTCGGCAAAGTCAACAATACGCCCTTCTTCATTGACCGTCATCACGCCAAACTCGGAGGCGCCTTTCAGGGGCACTTCGATGCAGGCTACAGTCAGGTCGGCCTTATGTTCCACGTGGGCCGCCAAAATGCGACCATAGTCCATGCGGTAGATGTGGTCGCCTGACAGGATCAACACATATTCGGGGTTGGCGATGCGCAGTTCGCGTAAGTTTTGAAACACTGCATCGGCAGTGCCCTGGTACCAGTGGGAGTCGTCCATCTGCTGCTGGGCCGGCATGATTTCAATGAACTCGCCAAGTCGGCCGTCCAGAAAGCTCCAACCCAATTGCAGATGCCGGATCAGGCTTTGCGCCTTGTACTGGGTGGCAACGCCGACCCGGCGTACGCCGGAATTCACACAATTTGAAAGCGTGAAGTCAATGATGCGGAATTTGCCGCCAAACGGCACCGCAGGCTTTGACCGCCAGTTGGTAAGTTCATGCAATCGACTGCCGCGACCGCCCGCCAGAATCAAGGCGAATGTGTTGCGCGTCAGTTGACTGACAAACCGTGGATCGCGGGCGCTTCGCTTACCGAAGCTGGATTCTTCAAACTCTGCCATTTTCACGCTCCCAAAAAGGTTAGCATCGACAAAATACACATGTCGGGCTGACATGATTGCAACTATTCTATTTGTTTGCGGGCGAAAATGGTGCATTGCAGCAGCAAAAAATGCACTCGGTCAGAATCCTCACTCACGCCCTCATTTTTATCTCCACCTCGGATGGGCATTGCGCCCGATGCTTCATAATTGATAGCGCTTTTAGTGCGCATCCAAAACCCGGAGCCTGCCAACCTGCACCACGCTGATCCTTGCTGGCACAACCCGGCACGCAAGTTTGGCCGCGCAGCATGGA
Organism: Rhodoferax sp.; assembly: GCA_035368905.1. Lineage (GTDB taxonomy): Bacteria > Pseudomonadota > Gammaproteobacteria > Burkholderiales > Burkholderiaceae_C > Rhodoferax. The sequence goes on along the minus strand of DAOSLL010000001.1, from coordinate 16,168 downwards.
CTGGATGATTCTGATGGTGAGCATAGTCACCAGCACCACCAGCATGGTCAAAAGAGTCATTGAAAGAATGGCCAACAGACTGACTCCCATTTTTCCAGCATCAAGATGGTCGCAGTCGTCATGGTGACGCTGCGGTGCGGCGGGCTTGGTATTGTTGTTTATCCAAACGCGTCTCCACCAGATGACTCAAGGGCCGCAAATCACACCCATGGGACTATTCGACTTTGTGACAACAGTCACTTGTAGCGGGCCAGCGCAATCATTCCATGGCCCATCCTTGCCCCAATTCGCCTTCAAGCCGCATCATCCTGACCCACCGGTACCTCAGGGGTGAGCACCGGACCATGACCGCTGAACCGGTCCAGCGCCAGATAAATCACTGGCGTGATAAACAGCGTGATGGCCTGCGAAAACACCAGTCCCCCGACCACTGCGAGGCCGAGCGGTTGACGCAGCTCTGACCCGGCACCCAGTCCCAACGCAATCGGCAAGGCACCCATCAGCGCCGCCATGGTGGTCATCATGATCGGGCGAAACCGCAAAATGCAGGCCTCGCGGATGGCCTGGGCCGGGGCCATGCCCTGATGGCGCTGGGCATCGAGCGCAAAGTCAATCATCATGATGGCGTTTTTTTTCACAATCCCGATCAGCAGCACAATGCCAATGGTGGCAATCAAGGTCAAATCCTGCCCGAACAGCATCAGCGTGGCCAGCGCCCCGACTGCCGCTGAAGGCAGCCCCATCAGGATCGTGATGGGGTGGATAAAGCTCTCATACAGCACGCCCAGCAACACGTAGATCACCAGCAGCGCAGCCAGAATCAACACCATCTGGCTGGCCTGCGAACTTTTGAACACCGCCGCGTCGCCGCCATAGGTGCTGATGATGGAAGCCGGCATTTGAATCGCCTCGCGCGCTGCGTCGATCTTGGTCGTGGCATCGCCCAGCGCAGCACCTGGTGCCAGGTTGAACGACACGGTGACCGCCTGCAGTTGCCCGACATGGTTGATGGAGGTGGGGCCAACGCTGCGCTCGACTGTGGTAAAGCTCGACAACGGCACCAGCGTACCGGTCGATGCACGCACGTAAATTCCGGCGATGGCGCTCTCATCCTGCCTGGCCTCGGGGGCTACCTCCATGATCACCTGGTAGCTATCGGTGGGCAGGTAAATGGTGGACACCTGGCGCTCGCCAAAGGCGCTATAAAGTGCGGTACGGATACCCTCAATCGAGACACCTAGCGCATTGGCGCGATCACGGTCAATCTTGAGCTGGGCTTGCAGGCCGCGCAACTGCGCGTCGCTGGTGACATCCCGAAACAGCGGATCGACGCGCAGGCGCTCCTGCAACTTGTTGGCCCAGTCATTGAGTTCATCGGCGCGCACACTTTGCAAAATGTATTGAAACTGGGCTTTGCTGGGTCGGCCACCCAACTGCAGGTTTTGTACCGGCCGCATGAACAGTCTGATACCAGGCAGGTTGTTGAGCTTTTTGCGCAGCCCTTCGACTACTTTGTTCATGGGCGGACGTTCGGCGCGGGGTTTGAGTGTGATGAACATGCGCCCGGTGTTTTGTGCACCGCTGCCGCCATTGAACGAGTTCAACGCTGCCACTGCAGGGTCAGCGCGGATGATCTCGGCGGCGCGCTCTTGCAGCCGAACCATCTCGGTAAACGAAGTGTCTTCACCGGCCTCGGTGGTGACAGACATCTGCCCGAGGTCTTCTTCGGGAAAAAACCCCTTGGGAATCACCATCGCCAGCCAGACCGTCGCCACGATCGTGGCGCTGGCCAGAGCCAGAATCAGCCGCCGGTGTGCCAGCGCCCGGTCCAGCCAGCGGGTGTAGCCAGCCAGCATCCAGTCAAACCCGTGCTCGAACACCCGCACCAGCGCGCCCGGCGGCTTCTTGTGCGCCTCGTCAGTCAGAAAGCGGCTGGCCAGCATGGGCACCAATGTCAGCGACACAAAAGCTGACACCACAATCGACAACCCCACCACCACGGCAAACTCGTGAAACAGCAGGCCAATGACCCCTGGCATGAAAAATATCGGGATGAAGACCGCAATCAGCGATACCGAGATCGACAGGATGGTGAAGCCCACCTCACGTGCACCGCGCAGCGCCGCCTGAAACGGGTTTTCACCACGCTCGACATGGCGGATGATGTTCTCCAGCACCACGATCGCGTCATCGACCACCAGGCCAACCGCCAAAGTCAGGCCCAGCAGTGAAATGTTGTCCAGGCTGTATGACAGGCCCCACAGCAGCGCCACCGCGCCAATCAGCGACACCGGCAACGACAGCATTGGAATCACAGTGGCAACAAAGCGGCGCAAAAACAGGAAGATCACCAGCACCACCAGCGCAATCGTGCCCAGCAGGGTCAACGTCACATCGTGCAAGGCTTCGCGCACCGACAGCGACCGGTCGTTGATGGGTGTCAGTGACACCGACTTGGGCAGTTGCGCCTGCAAACCGGGCAAGGCAGCCCGAATCGCATCAACCACCTGCACCGTATTGGCGCCGGGCTGGCGCAATATGGCCAGTGTGGTGGTTGGTTCACCATTGAAGGTGGCCCAGCTCTTGAGGCTTTCCAGACTGTCTTCAACTCGCGCCACATCCCTGAGCCGTACCGGGTTGCCGCCACGCGTGCTGATGATCAGCTCGGCAAATTCAGCGGCGTTGCGCAACTGCTTGTTGGCCTGCAGCACCAGCGTCTGCGTCGGACCGTCGAGTGTGCCAACCGGCGTATTGACGTTGGCGGCACGCAATGCCGAACTGACTTCGTCAAGGCCGATGTTGCGTGCCACCAGGGCATCGGGCTGCACCCGTACCCGCACCGCATAGCGCTTGGCACCAAATATGTTCACCTGTGCCACCCCGCTGATGGTCGCAAGCGTCGGCGAAATCAGATGCTCGGCATAGTCCTGCAAATCGGCTGGGGCGAGCGATGGCGAGCGCAACGAGATCAGCAGCACTGGCGCATCAGCCGGGTTGACCTTGCGGTAGGACGGCGGGTTGCTCATGTCATCTGGCAAGGCGCGCTGGGCTCGTAACAGCGCCGCCTGCACATCCAGCGCAGCAGCATCAATATCGCGACCCTCTTCAAATTCCAGGGTCAGCGATGTGTTGCCCAGTGTGCTGGTAGAACTGATGGTCTTGAGTCCAGACACGGTCTGAAACTGCTTCTCCAGGGGCAGTGCCACGGAGATGGCCATGGTCTCCGGGCTGGCACCTGGCAACGCCGCCGACACGCTGATCACCGCCGTGTCGTAGCTTGGCAAGGCGGCAATCGGAATGCTCCTGAAGCCAATCACCCCGGCCAGTACGATGGCCAGGTTCAGCAGCACCGTCATGACCGGACGGCGAATAAAGACTTCCGACAAATTCATGGCTGGCTCGACTTCTTCGTACCCGGCCCGGACCCGCTGCCCGGCCCTTTGCCCGATGCGTCGCCCGCTGCCGCGCTGGCCGGCGCACGCACCACCACCAGCGCGTTGGGGCGCAGGTTTTGGCGGCCATCAAGCGCCACCGCTTCACCGGCTTTGACCCCGGTCACTGCCGCCTCACCGCCCTGCGCATACAGCAGCTTGACCGGGCGCACCGTGGCCACGCCATCGGCAATCACATACACAATGGCACCGCGAATGCTCTGAATGATGCAAGCCTGTGGCAACACCACTGCACCGGCTAGCGTCGAGACGGTTTGTGACACCTCGACAAAGGCACCTGGCCACAGCCTGGCTGCCGGGTTGTCAAATACCGCCTTGGCCTTGATCGTGCCGGAACTGGCATCGACCAGGTTGTCGATGAACTGCAAGCGCCCCCTGAAGCCGCCGCCGCCGTCGGCCAAAGTCGCCTGCACCACCGCCCCGCCGTCTCCCAGTGCTGCCAGAGCGCTGGACAAATCGCGCTGTGCAATGCTGAAACTGACACTGATCGGGTCCAACTGGGTGATGGTGACCAGCGGCGTCTGGTTGGCCTGAACGGCGCTGCCGGCAAACACATTGACGGCACCGGCGCGCCCGGCATTTGGAGCGGTGATGCGACCGTATGACAGGACCACCTGGCTGGCAGCGACACCCGCCTCATCAGCCGCCACCGTCGCGCGCCAGCCATCCACCTGGGCTTGAGCGGTATCGACTGCACCCTGCGAAACAAAGTTTTGCGCCAGCAATTGGCTGGCACGCTCATGCTGACGTCTGGCATCAGCCAGGCTGACCTGGTCGCGCGCCAACTGCGCGCGGGCACGGGCCAGGCCAGCTTCGTCTGCGCGCACATCAAGCGTGAAGAGCAATTGGCCGGCTTTGACAAACTGACCCTCCTTGAAATGCACCTGGCGCACCGTGCTGGTCACTTGCGACCTGACATCAACGCTTGTCAGCGGCACAACCGTGCCGGTGGCGCGCAAGTTCACCGCCATATCACGCATGGTGGCCGTGGCGATGGTGACCGACACCGGGGGCGCTGCGCTTGACGCGGCAATGGCAGGCACACTGGCGGCAGCAGAGGCACCCGCAACCGCAGGGTCACCGGCCGTTGCCGTCTTGTCAGAACAGCCCGGCAGGGCCAGACAAGCCAGCACCCAGACGGCACCGGCCTTGATCAAACTGGAGCGTAACAATTTCATGATCCATGATAAATCAGCCCGGCGTGATGAGAGCGGCTGCGCCACTGGCAGCCGCATCAAAAAGCCCGGCTTATCGGCTTGTGACGCATGGATCAGCTTGCAGATTTTTGATATTTTTGGCTTCTATCCCTTATGCTGATTGCGCTGCAAGCTATACAAAAAATAGCAAAATTGCATCTTTCAACGACCGCAATTTCGGGGCTGACCGGATGGATAATGCGGGTCTGTCAGTTTTGTCTCGAAAATTCAAACCCAATAGCCAACTCAAACCGGAGATTTCATGTTTTCTGAATACCGCGAACAAATTGTCCAGATCAAGGCTGAAGATGCGCATTTCGCGCAGATATTTGATCAGCACGATGCGCTTGATGCCAAGATCAAGCGCATGGAGTCACACGTTGAACCCGCCACCCACCTCGAAATTGAAAAACTGAAAAAGGAAAAATTGCATCTCAAGGATGCGGTTTACGCTGTTTTGCGCAAGGCCAAACAGGCCTGACGCAAACCAAAGCAGCGCAGACTCGCCGAGACCGCCCACGCCAGCCGCTGGGTCAGTTGTCGGCAGTTTGCGCCAGGCGCTCACTGCGCCAGTAGACATCGTCGCCTGTGCTGCCGTCGCTGCGGAAGCGGTTGAGCACCCGGGCCAGCACGAACATCAGATCTGACAGGCGATTAAGGTAGTGGCGGGGGGTGTCCTTGATGGCATCCTGATCGCCCAGCGCGACCACCGCACGCTCGGCCCGGCGTGCCACGGTGCGGCAGACATGGGCCAGCGATGCAGCCCGGGTGCCTGCAGGCAGGATAAATTCCTGCAAAATTGGCAGATGGGCGTTGTATTCAAGCAGCGCTTGGTCCAGCGCCAGCACTGCCTCAGCCTTGAGCAGTTCAAACCCCGGAATCGACAACTCGCCGCCCAAGTTGAAAAGCTGGTGCTGAATTTCCACCAGCAGGCTGCGCAGATCAGCGGGCATGTCCTCGCACAACAGCACGCCAATGTTTGAGTTGAGTTCGTCAACGTCGCCCATGGCATGCACACGCAGGCTGTTTTTAGAAACCCGGGTGTTGTCACCCAGGCCGGTGCTACCGTTGTCACCGGTTCGGGTGGCGATTTTTGTCAGTCGGTTTCCCATAGCTGTCCTCTTGATAAAAAGCCGTCAGGCGTTGGAATGGGCCGCGTCAAACGCGTGCCGCGGCAGGGTCACGGTCAGCGTGGTGCAATTGTTGGCATCGTCGGTCACCATGCTGATGCTGCCGTTTTGGGCGTGCGCCAGCAATTGCGCCGAATAGGTGCCAATACCGCTACCGCCAGCTTTGCCGCTGGTGGCAAACTTGTCAAAAAAGCGTTCGCGCAGTTCAGGCGGCACGGCCCCCATGTTGCTGACCAAAATGCGCAGCGGCGACTCGTCGCGCAACAACACTTCAACCCGGCTGTCCGGCGGTGCCGCCTCGCAGGCGTTCTTGACCAGGTTCTGAAAAAGCGAATAGCACAGCATGGCGTCGGCTTGCGCCTTGGGCAGTTCGGCGCCGACCGGGCTGTCGGTGTCCACTGAGATGGTCAGGCGCTTGTCGGCAAAACCGGCACGCGATAAAACCACAATACGGTGCAATATCTCGCCAATGTCCACCGCCGTGGTCTTGAGCTTGAAGCGGCCCATTTCGATCTTGTACAGCTCACCCGACAGGTTGACCATGTTCATGACCTGTTCGGCGGTCTGCTGCACCAGTCGCAACTGGGCTGTATGCCGGGGGTGCATGTCGCCGTCATCAGCCAGGCTTTGAACCATGCCGACAATGCCGGCCAGCGAGCCCTTGAGGTCATGGCGAGTGATATTTTCGGCTTCTTCACGCGAGCGCGCGGCATCCAGCATGGCATCGTAGTCAAGCTGCAGTTTGCGCCGAATATCGACAAAATGGATGAAATTGCGGACTTTGGCACGCAAGGCCTTGGGGTCGTTGGTTTTCGACACGAAATCCACTGCGCCAAGCTCCATGCCCTTGATGCGGGCCTCGTCATCGCTCAGACCGGTGACAAAAATCACCGGGATCTGGGCGGTGGCGGGCTGCTCGCGCAGGCTTCGCACCACTTGAAAACCATCCATGCCGGGCATCAACACATCCATCAGCACCAGGTCTGGCAGCGGCTCGTGTTGGCACAGGGCCAGCGCCGTGGCACCGTCGGTGGCCGTTTGCACCAGATATTCGTCGGCAAACAGCTTTTCCAGCAGCTTCAGACTGACCGGGTAATCGTCAACCACCAGAATGCGCGACGGCGACAACATTGAGCCGGTGCCCGGCCCATCGTCCGCCCGGGTGCTGGCTACATGCGGTGGCAATGGCTTTGGCAACACGCGCTTTTGCGGGTTGAATATGCGTTCCAGCCTGGCTTTCAGGCTACCGGCGTTGTAAGGCTTGACCAGCAGGCCATTGACACCTGCCGAAATCACCTCTTCGATGCGCTGGCGTTCAGCCTCTGCGGTGATCATCAAAAACGGCATTTTGGACAGCTTGGCATCGGCACGCAGGATCTTGAGCAGTTCCAGCCCCGACATCACCGGCATGTTCCAGTCTGACAGCACCATGTCAATCTTGCTGGTGCGCAACACCTCAAGGGCTTCGGCACCATGACGCGCCACCTTGATTTTGTCGAAGCCCATGCCACGCAACTGGTTGACGGTAACAGCCCGCATCAGTTCCAGATCGTCCACCACCAAGTAGGTGAGTTGATGCAGGTTCATGGACATGGCGACAGACACTTCATATGGGAAGATTATCATCTTAGATTAAGTTGGACGCGCCCGAGTGGGCAGCCGTCGGCGCGGCTGGGCAAGGCAAAAGCCGCAGCTCAAAACGTGCCTTCGTAGGTTTGGACGGCTTGAAGCAGGCCAGCCTTGTGGCATCGCTACGCCCTGCACGGGCGACATCAAAGCACAGCTCTTCTGCCCGCCAGGAGCGGCAACGTCCCCAGGCGCTTTGCCGACGATTCAATCGGGTTCATAGCGCATCACGCGTCACCCAATGGGTGAACCCGATCAAAACCAATAATGTAGATGCGCATAAGGACTTACAGAAAAAAACAAACGGTCAACCGAGGAATCCGGGACCATGGACGCGCAACGTGCTTGGGTTGACTTGACAAACCGCAAACCAGCCTGATTCAAATTGGCCTAAGCTGCAGTTACTTTTTGAATGGAGCTGTGCATGCATCAAATCCGTCAACCCGCTGTTGCGGGTGCCTTTTATCCTGGATTGGCGGCTGCTTTAGCAAGCGATGTGCAAGATTTTCTGAACATCGCCCGGCAGACCACCAACCCGGCCAGCCTGCCGGTCAGCGTGCCAAAGGCCATCATCGTGCCACATGCAGGCTATATTTACAGTGGCTCGACGGCTGCGCTGGCCTACGCACTGCTGCCTGCAGCGCGCCAGCTCATCTCTCGCGTGGTGCTGCTCGGGCCGGTGCACCGGGTGGCAGTCAGGGGACTGGCGCTGCCGGGTGCCGATGCCTTTGCCACACCCTTGGGTTCGGTTGACATCGACCAACAGGCGGTCGCGGCCATCACCCCGCTGTGCCAGGTGGCGACCAGTGCGGCCGCCCACGCGCAGGAGCATTCGCTGGAAGTGCAACTGCCATTTTTGCAAACGGTGCTGGGCAACTTCCAACTGCTGCCGCTGGCCGTGGGGGATGCAACACCTGCCGAAGTGGCCGAGGTGCTGGAGGTGCTGTGGGGTGGCCCAGAGACCCTGATCGTCATCAGCTCGGATTTGTCGCACTTTTTGCCCTACCACCGGGCGCAGTCGGTGGACAGTGTGACGGTCCGAAGCATCATGCATCTTGATGCCTGCCTGACCCACAACCAGGCCTGCGGCGGCACCCCGGTGAACGGCCTGCTGCTGGCGGCCCGAAAACACCAGTTGCAAGCGCACCTGCTGGGGCTGTGCAATTCAGGCGACACGGCGGGCGACAAGGGCCGGGTGGTGGGTTATGCCTCGGTCGCGTTCACGCAAGGGGGCCAGCATGTCGATTGATCCAGACCACCTCAATCGCGGTCAGGTATTGCTGCCAATTGCCCGTGCCGCCATTTCGACCGCCCTCAGGCAGCCGATGGTGGCCCCCGAAGATGCCCCCTGGCTGCAGCAAAGCGGCGCCTGTTTTGTCACGCTGACCCAGCAAGGCCAGTTGCGCGGCTGCATTGGTTCGCTCGAAGCACGCCGCAGTCTGCTGGCTGATGTCAAGGCCAATGCACTGGCTGCCGCTTTGCAAGACCCCCGGTTTGCGCCATTGCGCCTGACCGAGCTGGCCCGTACCCGGATTGAGGTGTCCCTGCTGTCGCCACTGCAAGCCATGCAGTTCAACAGTCAGGACGATGCGCTTGGCCAGTTGCGCCCCGGCACCGATGGCGTGACGTTTCAATATGGCCAGCGCCGCAGCACCTTTTTGCCGCAAGTGTGGGAGCAGCTCCCCAGCGTTGCCGAATTCATGGCGCACCTGAAGCTCAAGGCTGGCTTGCCCGCCGACTTCTGGGCGCAGGGTGTGCTGTTGCAGCGCTATACCGTGGACAAGTGGAAAGAAGGCGACCAGCAATGAACGCCGCAGCGCCCTACCCTGCGCGCTACTGGCATTGGCAGGACGATGGCCGCATGCAGTGCGACCTGTGTCCGCGTGACTGCCGCTTGCACGAAGGCCAGCGCGGTGCCTGTTTTGTCCGCATGCGCTTGGGCCAGCAAATGATCCTGACCACTTACGGTCGGTCATCGGGCTTTTGCATCGACCCGATCGAGAAAAAGCCGCTCAACCAGTTTTACCCTGGCAGCAGCGTGCTGTCATTTGGCACGGCGGGTTGCAACCTGACTTGCAAGTTTTGCCAGAACTGGGATATCAGCAAGTCGCGCGACATGGACGCGCTGATGGACCTGGCCAGCCCCGATGCCATTGCCATGGCCGCCGTCCAGCACGGCTGCAAGAGCGTTGCCTTCACCTACAACGACCCGGTGATTTTTGCCGAATACGCGATGGACGTCGCCGCTGCCTGCCATGCCCGTGGCATCCAGACGGTGGCCGTCACCGCCGGTTACATGCATGCACCGGCCCGGCGAGACTTCTACGCCAGCATGGACGCAGCCAATGTGGACCTCAAAGCCTTTAGCGAAGACTTCTACTTCAAGCTCACCAGTGCCCATTTGCAGCCGGTACTCGACACCCTGATCTACCTCAGGCACGAAACCAGTGTCTGGTTCGAGATCACCACCCTGTTGATTCCGGGTCACAACGATTCGGACGAGGAGATCACGGCCATGAGCCGCTGGATCATGACCGAACTCGGGCCGGACGTGCCGCTGCACTTTTCCGCCTTTCACCCCGATTACAAGCTGGTCGATGTGCCCGCCACACCGCCCGCCACGTTGGTGCGCGCCCGCAACATTGCCCTGAGGGCCGGGCTGAACTTCGTCTATACCGGCAACGTCCACAACACCGAGGGCGACACCACCTTCTGCCCGGCCTGCCAAAGCCCATTGATCGTGCGCGACTGGTATCAGATCAGGCGCTACCGGCTTGATGCCCTTGGCCATTGCCCGGACTGCGGAGCTGCCGTGGCCGGACGGTTTGAGGCAACCAGTGGCCACTTTGGCCGCCAGCGCATTCCGATTCGCATCGGCGGCTGAATGCCGGCCAGCAGGACCGGTGGCAGCGCAACGCTGGCTGACTCCAGGGTGCTTCATGTTTGATAGCTGGTGACGCAATGCCACCATGGGCTAAAGCACTAAAAGGGTCACTAAATGGTGCAGTCAACAGGAGCCCGCATGCGCATCCGTCCTGCCATTGAGCATCCCAACCCCGCACGCGGGGCAGGCGTTCTCAAAGGAACATGGGCTAGGCCGACGGCGCAAGCTGCCGGGGTTTCATCTGCCAAATCGGCATCCAGCCCTTATGCAGACTGCGTTACTAGCTATAGTTTTGATTGTTAACGCATTATCTATTTCTTCGGAACACGCAGCAACCCAGTTTGGCAGGGGGCGGTATACTTAAAGTAATAGCTCAATTACTTAAGCCACATTGAAAGTCACCGACAAACCTCCCAAGCAGCGCACCGAAGTGCGCCAGGCCGCCCTGATCGAAGCCGCCCTGCAGTTGGCGGCGCAACGCAGCCCGGCCGACATTACCACCGGCGACCTGGCGCAGGCGGTTGGTATCACGCAAGGCGCAGTGTTCCGGCACTTTGCCAGCAAAGAGGCAATCTGGCTGGCCGCACTTGACTGGGTGTCGCAAACCTTGATGGGTCGCCTGCAGGATGCTGCAACCAACTGCCTGGGCCACCAAGCCAGCGCCAACGTGCATTTAACTCCCGCCTGCGCCGCAGCGTCGGTCGGCAGGGCAGCCGAACAGCCGTCGGCACTGGCCGCCCTGCAAGCGGTATTCATGGCCCATGTTGATTTCGTGACCGAGCATCCGGGCGTGCCACGGGTGATTTTTCAGGAGTTGCAAAGGCCCGGCGACACCGCCCTGAAAGCACGGGTGGGCCACCTGCTGCAGCAGTACCGCCAGTTGCTGGCAGGCCTGCTGATCCAGGCCCAGTCAGAAAAAACCATAGCGCCCCACGCAGACCTGCAGGGCGCTGCAGTGCTATTTATTGGTTCCATACAAGGCCTGGTGATGCAGTCACTGGTGTCTGGCGATGTGGCTGACATGGCACGCCAGGCACCGGCTGTATTTGCTATTTTGCAACGCGGCCTGCAGGCACCCAGCCCATCTTTGACTGAGAAAGCACCCCGATGAAACCCAACCCTCTGTTGATTCGCCGTTTGGCCATTGGCGCGTCGGCGCTGGTCCTGTTGGCTGGCGTGGGCTATGTGTTTGTGCGCACCGGTCCGCTCGCCCCGGTCAAGGTGACCGTGGCGCAAGCCACCGAGGGCAGTCTGAGCCCGGCCATTTTTGGCATTGGCACGGTTGAGGCCAGGCGCGCCTGGCTGGTCGGCCCAACGGTGGCGGGTCGGGTGCTGAGCGTGAAAGTCGACGTGGGTGATGCCGTCAAGGCCGGGCAACTGCTGGCCGAGATGGACCCGGTGGACCTTGATCAGCGGCTGGCGGCCCTGGATGCCGCGCTGGCGCGCGCTGGCAGCGCCGAGCTGGGCGCCAAGGCACAGGTGCAGGATGCAGTCGCGCGGCGCACGCTGGCAGATGCCAATGCCCGGCGCAATCAGGACCTGGCCCGGCAAAACTTCATCAGCGCGGGTGCGCTGGATGCCAGACTGCAGGAGCAGGCCTCGGCGCAGACCGCGTGGCAAGTCTCGCAAGCCAATCTGGCCGGTAGCGGGCAAGACCGACAGCGCTTGCAGGCCGAGCGCGCCGGTCTGGCGCAGCAGCGAGGCAGTGTGCGTCTGCAGGCCCCGGCCGATGCCGTGGTCAGCAGCCGGGACGCAGAAGCTGGCAGCACTGTGGTGGCTGGCCAGCCGGTGCTGCGCCTGCTGGACCCGGCCAGCCTGTGGATCAGACTGCGGGTTGACCAGGGTCGCTCTGCCGGACTGGCGGTGGGGCTCGCGGCCAGCATCGTGCTGCGCTCGCAGCCCCAGACTGCCTTGACCGGCCAGGTCGCGCGGGTTGAGTTGCTGGCCGACAGCCTGACCGAAGAGCGCATTGCGCAAGTGGCTTTTGCCGCACTGCCCGCTGGCGTATCGGTCGGCGAAATGGCCGAAGTCACGCTGCAGTTGCCAGCCACCGCCTTGGCCCTGTTGGTGCCCAACGCCAGTGTGCAGCGCCAGCAGGGGCAAACCGGGGTCTGGCGACTCAACGGCGACCGGCCGGAGTTCACCCCGGTGCAACTTGGCAGCAGCAGTCTGGATGGTATGGTGCAGGTGCTCAAGGGGCTGGACAAACATGACCGGGTGGTGGTTTACAGCGAAAAAGCGCTCAAGGCCGGAGCCCGTGTCAAGGTGGTGGCCGCCCTGGCCGCCACCACAGATGCTGCAGGCAAGCCATGATCAGTCTGGCAGGCCGTGACATTCTCCACAGTTGGGGCAAATTTGCCCTGACCGGGCTCGGGCTGGGTTTGCTGATTGGTGTCACGCTGTCAATGGCGGGCATCTACCGTGGCATGGTTGATGACGCGCAGGCGCTGCTGAGCAACAGCGGTGCCGACCTGTGGGTGGTGCAGAAAGACACCCAAGGCCCCTACGCCGAGGCCTCCAGCCTGAAAGACGACGTGGTGCGCAGTGTGCGAGGCATGCCCGGCATTGCCCAGGCAGCCAACGTCACCTACCTGACACAACAGGTGAAAAAAGCCAGCGGGGACGAAGTGCGGGTGATGGTGGTGGGCATTGAGCCCGGCCAGCCCGGTGAACCCGCTTACCTGCTGGCTGGCCGACAACTGACGCGCAACCACTACGAGGCGGTGGTCGATGTCAAGACCGGCATCGGCCTGGGCGAAGACTTCAGCGTGCGCCGCCACCGCTACAGGGTGGTCGGCCTGACGAAGCGCATGGTGTCGTCTGGCGGCGACCCGATGGTGTTCATCCCTTTGAAAGACGCGCAAGAGGCACAGTTTTTGAAGGACAACGACAGCATCGTCAACGACCGCACCCGCTTGTCAGCCAACCCGGCCTTCAACCGCCCCGGCGTGCCGGGTCTGCTTGAAGCCGTCCAAAGCCTGCAAACCAGCAGCCACAATGTGAACGCGGTGCTGGTGCAATTGCAAGCTGGCTGGCAGCCCGAGCGGGTGGCAGAACCCTTGCAACGCTGGAAACATGTGCAGGTGTTTACCCGCGCGGCGATGGAAGAGATTCTGGTGGCCAAGCTGATTGCCAATTCAGCCCGGCAAATTGGCATGTTCCTGGCCATTCTGTCGGTGGTCAGCGCGGCCATTGTGGCCTTCATCATTTACACCATGACGCTGGGCAAAATTCGCGAAATTGCGGTCTTGAAACTGATCGGCACACGCAACCGCACGATTGCCGGCATGATCTTGCAGCAGGCGCTGGGCCTGGGGCTGATTGGTTTTGTCGTCGGCAAGATGGCGGCCACCGCCTGGGCACCGGTGTTTCCGAAATACGTGCTGTTGCTGCCGCAAGATGCCGTGATTGGCCTGTTTGCCACGCTGCTGATCTGCGCCCTGGCCAGCCTGCTGTCGATTCGCGTCGCCCTGCAAGTGGACCCGGCAGCGGCGATTGGCTGAACCATGAACACACTCCAAACTGCCGCTGGCGGCATCTGCATCGAAGGTTTGCGCAAGGTTTATGGCAAGGGGGCCAACACGGTCGAGGCACTGAAAAACGTCAACATGTCGGTGGCAGCAGGTGAGGTGGTCGGGCTGGTGGGGCCGTCTGGCTCGGGCAAGAGCACCCTGCTGAAATGTCTTGGTGCCATCATTGAGCCAAGCTCGGGGCGCATGACGTTGGGCAACCAGGTGATTTACGACGATCACTGGAAAGTGGCTGACCTGCGTGCGCTGCGGCGTGACCGCATTGGCTTCATCTTTCAGGCACCGTACCTGATCCCGTTTCTGGATGTCACCGACAACGTCGCGCTGCTGCCCATGCTGGCAGGTCAACCCAACGCGCAAGCACGGGCGCGGGCGCTCGAACTGCTGACGGCGCTGGACGTGCAGCACCGCGCCGGGGCCGAACCGTCACAACTCTCAGGCGGTGAACAGCAGCGCGTGTCGATTGCCAGGGCGCTGGCCAACCAACCGCCAGTGATACTGGCCGACGAGCCCACCGCGCCACTCGACAGCGAACGGGCCTTAGGTGTCATGCGCATCCTCAACCAGATGGCGCGCCAGTTTCAGGCCGCCATCATCGTAGTGACACACGACGAAAAAATCATTCCGACCTTCAAACGGATTTACCACATTCGCGACGGGCAGACGGTGGAAGAGGCTGGCGAAGGGCGCTCACTTTGACCCGCCAGCCAGTTAGGATGTGGTCAGAAATAACTTCCCCTATTTGCACCGGCGGATTTGGGCGCACAGCGTCGTTGCAAGACGCTTGTTTAGCCAGCTAAACGGCGCGTCTTGCGCCTAGCCGTGCATCCCAACTCCTTGGTGCAAAACGGGGAGTTATTCCCGACGACATCCTTACCGGGTGTCCGGCAAGCCCTGTGCATGGGCCAGGATGTCAGCCAACACTTGCCGATCAAGTTCACGCAAGGCTGGCATCTTTTCGGCCGGATGCCCATTCAACACCGAATGCAGCGCCGCCCAGGGGTTGGCCCTGATCTCGCGACCCAACGGCGGTGAGCCAGCGGACTGGCCATCCGGCCCATGGCAGCCAGCACAAAGGGTGCGAAAGTAGGCACTGCCACGCGCTGCGTCACCACGCACGCGACGGCTTTTGCGGTCTATCAGGGTATCCATATCGATCTGCCCGATACTGACAAAATTTGCCAGATCCTGCAGATCACGCTGTTTCAGGACGGCATCATAGCGGTGCCTGGCATCACGCAAAACCGCCCCAATGCGTGCCGGGTCAGCACCGGCCATGGCGCGGATGCCCTTGATGCCCGTGGCATGGCGACCGCTGGCATAGTCACCCTGATTGCCCTGATAGTCCCAGCCGTGGCAAGCCACACAGCGCCAGGTCAGGGATGCATCGCTGGCATAAAACCCGCCCCGCGGATAGGCCGGGTGCGCCAGCGACTGGCGCTGCGCTTTTTCTTCCGTCTGCCAGTTGTCAAAAAGCCGACCACCATGCGCAACGGATGCCGCCAGATCGAGCGTTGGCAGGGTTTGCAAGTACGCCATCATTTTGGCGGCAAGCTCAATGCCCAATACGCTCAGCGCCGGCATGTCGCCGCCTGGATGCCCATTCATCAGCACATGCATCACCTCAAGAGGTCGCTGCCGGGCCGAATCCCCCAGCGGTGACACATCCCGCAACTGACTGCCATCGGCGCCATGGCAATTGGCACACACCATGCTGTACACCCTGGCAAAGGATGCAGCAGCGGTGTTTGAGCGCCGCCAGGCCTCGATCGCCGCCTGCGCATTGATTTGCCCCTTGCTGACAAAGTTGGCAAGATCAAGCAAGTCACGCTCACGCAGCAGTTCATCAAAGCGGTGCGCGGGGTTTTTGAGCACCTCGACGATGGCCAACGGTTCTTTGCCCATAGCAGCACGGATGCCGACAAAACCGTTGCTGCCCTTGTAGTCCCAGCCATGGCAAGCCACGCAGCGCCAGCTTTCGGCCCCGGTCAAACTGCCTTTTTTGGCTGCGAACAAGGGCTGTGTCTCGCTGGGTGGCCGAACCCTGGCTTCGCGGCTCCAATGGTCATACAAGCGACCGCCGCGAACCATGGAAGCTTCATCGGTTGCCGCCACCGACCCGGTAACCAGGCCACCCATCAGCGCCGCTGCAGCGGCCAACACAAACCATTTCATACGCCCGCCTTTCTTCTGGCTAGCAGGGACTGACCAAAAAGCCACCGGGCAGACTGCTGCAAAAGTAAAAAAGCCGCTGGTGTGCAACGGCTTCACATCAACATGGCAACGTCGGCAAAACGATGCGGCGCCGACTCAAGCGTCAGTACTTGAGCTTGAGTTTGCCAAGCTGCTC